>NZ_JBPQTL010000064.1:0-31204 GCF_051386295.1 Micromonospora sp. URMC 105
CACGCCCGGCTGCACGCCCGCTACGCCGCCGCCATCGAGGCGCAGCCGCATCTGGTCGCCGCCGGCCGCGCCCAACTCACTCCCCCAGACCACCACGCTCTCCCCAAGACGTCGCCTCGCGGCCAAGGACAGCCGTGCACTTTCGGAGAAAGCGTGGCCTCGTGGCCGGACATAGCCACGCCTTCTCTGAAAGTGCGCCCCTGATGGGGTGGGGGGTCAGGGTGGGGTGAGGAGGTTGAGGCGGTGGGCGAGGGCAGCCGCTTCGACCCGGTTGGTGACGTCCAGCTTGGCGATGATCCGCGAGACGTGCACGCTGGCGGTCTTCGGCGAGATGAACAACCGCTCGGCGATCCGGCTGTTGCTGTGCCCCTCGGTGACCAGCCGCAGCACCTCCCGCTCCCGGGCGGTGAGCAGGTCCGCGCCGGGACGGCCCCGGGTCGCCCCGCGCAGGCCGACCCGGCGGGCCAGGGTGGCGGCCTGCTCGGCCAACGGCGCCGCACCCAACCGCTGCGCGATCTCGGCGGCCTCCGCCACCGCCTCGGCCACCTCGTCCCGCTCGCCCGCCGCGGCGGCCGCCTCGGCCAGCGCCAGCAGCGCCCGGCCCAGCGGGTACGGCTGGCCGTCGGCCCGCCACGCCGCGACCGCCGTACGCCAGGCCGGCAGCGCCCGCCCGCCGGCCGACAGCAGCGCGGCGACCTGGGCCGCGTACGCCCGCTCGGCGGGCTGCCGGGCGGGCAGCTCGGCGGCGAGCGCGGCGACCGCGGCGGACAACTCCCGGTCGTCGACCCGGGCGGCGGTGCGGGCGACGGCGCTGAGCACCGGCCACCCCTCCCGGGGCAGGTGCGGCAGGCGGTCGTCGGCCAGCGCGGCGCGGGCCGCGCGGAGCGCCTCGATTTTGTCGTCGGCGGCCAGCGCCGCCTCGATCCGCAGCTCGTGCAGGGGCAGCCGGTGGTTCGGCCACAGGTACGGCCGGGCGAGGAAACCCAACGCGCGGCCGACCAGCTCGTCGGCGGCCGGGTGGGCCCGGGCCAGCCGCAGCCCGGCGCGCAGCTGGAGCCAGTGCAGGCCGGAGACGCCGGCCGGGTCGATCCGGGCGGCGTCGGCGCACGCCGCGTCGGCCTCGTCCCAGCGGCCCAGGGCGAGCAGCGCCTCGGCCTGGTTGGACAGCAGGTACGCCCCGGTGGAGCGGCTGATGCCGACCCGGCGCGCCTCGGCCACCCCGGCGGCGGCCGCCTCGGCGGACTCGGCGTAGTGGCCCAGCTCGAACAGCACGTCGGAGAGGTGGACCAGCGCGCTGACCAGCGCGGGCGCGTTGCCGGCGGCGCGGGCCAGCGCCTCGGCCCGGCGCAGCTCGGCCAGCCCGAGGTCCGGGGCCTGGTCGGTGCGGCAGAGCATGGCGATCCGGGTGGGCAGCAGGGCGAGGTCCTCGCCGACCGCCTCGGCGACCGTGCGCGCCTCGGCGGCGACCTCGGCGGCCAACTGCGGGTCGATCTTCTTCAGGTGCGCGGCGATGTCGGCGAGCAGCCGCACCCGCTCCGGTCCGTCCGGCACCCGGCCCGCCAGCCGGTACGCCTCGCGCAGCTCGGTGCTGCCGTCGCTCTTGCCGAGCAGGGCGAGCAGCCGTCCCCGCCGGCCCAGCAGCCGGGCGGCGCGCAGCGGCGCGGCATCTGCATCCACCTCGGACAGCGCGGCCCGGGTGAGGGTGGCCGCCCGGCTGTAGTCGCCGGCCGTGGTGGCGGCGTCCAGGGTCTCCTCCAGCACCGCCAGGTGGTCCATGCCGAGCCGGTCGGCGGCGTCGGGCACCAGCTCCCACAGCTCCAGCACCCGCTCCAGCAGCCGGCTCTGCTCCGCGTACGCGTACCGGTCGGCGGCGGCGCACGCCGCGGCGCGGGCGGAGACCAGGGCCCGCGGGTGGTCGTGGGCGGCGTACCAGTGGTGGGCGAGCTCGGCCGGGGCGCGGCCGGCGGCGACCAGATGCGGCTGCGCCTCGATGGCGGCGGCGTAGCGGGCGTGCAGCCGGGCGTGCTCGCCGGGCAGCAGCTCGTCGTGGACGGCCTCGCGGACCAGGGCGTGCCGGAACTCGTAGTCGCCGTCCGGGTCGGCGACGACCAGCTGCGCGGCGACGGCCGCGCGCAGCGCGTCCTCCAGCTCGGCTTCGGGCAGGCCGGCGACCTCGGCGAGGAGCTGGTGGGCGAAGCGGGTGCCGCCGGCGGCGGCGATGCGCAGCACCCGCTGCGCGGCGTCGGGGAGCCGGTCGACCCGGGCCAGCAGCAGGTCGCGCAGGGTCTCCGGCAGGGTGGCGCAGCCGATCGGCCCGCCGGCCGCGGCCAGTTCCTCGATGAAGAACGGGTTGCCCTGGGTGCGTTCGTGGACGTCGTCGACGGCCCGCGCGGCCGGCTCGGCGCCGAGGATGTCGGCGAGGATCGCGGCGGTGCCGTCCCGGTCGAGGCGGCCCAGCTCGATCCGCTCGACGCTGCGGGCCCGGTCCAGCTCGGCCAGGAACGGCCGCAGCGGGTGGCCCCGGTGCAGCTCGTCGGTGCGATACGTGCAGACCAGCAGCACCCGGGCGGTGCGGGCGGCCCGGACCAGGAAGCCGATCAGGTCGCGGGTCGACCGGTCGGCCCAGTGCAGGTCCTCGATGACGAGCACCAGCGGCTGGTCGGCGGCGAGCCGGTGGAACAGCTCCCCGACCAGGTCGAACAGGTAGCCCCGGGGGGCGTCGGAGAGGGCCGGCCCGACCGGCGCGGCGGCGACCGGTCCCCGGGCCAGCTCGGGCAGCAGGCGGGCGAACTCCGGCTCGTACCCGTCGAAGACGCCGGGACCGTCGCGGCGCAGCACCTCGCGCAGCGCGGCGGCGAACGGCGCGAAGGGCAGGCCGGCCTCGCCCAGTTCCAGGCACTGGCCGACCAGCAGCCGGGCGCCGGTGGCGCCGGCCAGCGCGCCGAACTCCTCCAGCAGCCGGGTCTTGCCGACGCCGGCCTCGCCGCCGACCAGGACGGTGGTGGGCTCCCCGGCCCGGGCCCGGTCCAGGGCGGTACGCAGCGAGCCGACCTCGCCCTGGCGGCCGACGAGGACGGTGCTGGCGGCGCGTACGGTCACGGCACCGAGCATGCCACGCGCGCCGCCGGCACCGGCCCCACCGACCGGGCGGTCCGGTGCCGCCGCCCCGGCAGGACCGCTCGTCGTCCGCCGGGCGACGGTCGGGTCGCCCGCCCCCGCAGCGGCCGGACCGCTGCCCACCGCCACTACGGCGGTGGCCACGGCCGTCACCGGCGGGCGGCGTCGGTGCGGCCCGGGCGGGTGCGGCGGCCGAGCCAGCTGCGGCCGTGCGGGCGCGGCAGGGACCGGGCGAGCCGGGCCGCCTCGGCGTCGGCCTGCAGCTCGGCGGCGAGGCTGCGGTGGATGGCGAGGAGGAAGTCTGCGTCGTTGCCGAACATGTCGGGCTCCTTCGGTGGGTCGTCGTGCGCTGACGTCGACTTTCCGCGCGAAGGTGCCGCCGGGGCATGGGGACAGCGCCTGATCTTCGGCCCTGCGCCCTCCTTACCCGGGCCGGAAACGGCCGCTGAGGCGACGTAAGGTACTCAGTCGGGCGCGGATCATCCGGGCCGACGGCGACCACTAGACTCTCGGGTATGGCAAAGCCCCAGGAGAAGGTCTCGTTCGGCCAGCGGCTGAAGCAGATCGGGATGGTGTTCCGGTTCACCGCCAAGCAGGACAGGTGGTTCGCGCCGCTGACCGCCGCGGCGGTGCTGATCCCGCTCGCGCTGACCGCGGTCGCGGTGATCCTCTGGGGCTGGCTCTGGCTGCCGGTGGGCATCCTGATCACCCTGCTCGCCGTGCTGATCGTGCTCAACCTGCGGTCCAACAAGGCGATGATGAACGCCGCCGAGGGGCAGCCCGGCGCGGCGGCACAGATCATGGAGAGCATGCGCGGCGACTGGCGGGTCACCCCGGCGGTCAGCTCCACGACCCAGATGGACATGGTCCACCTGGTGATCGGCCGCCCCGGCGTGATCCTGCTGGCCGAGGGGAACCCGCAGCGGGTGCGGGGCCTGCTCGGCCAGGAGAAGCGCCGGCTGGCCAAGGTGATCGGCTCGGCGCCGCTCTACGACTACGTGATCGGCCAGGGCGAGGGCGAGCTGCCGATCCGCAAGCTGCGGATGACCCTGATGCGGCTGCCGCGCAACCTCCAGGGCAAGGACGTCAACGCACTGGACAAGCGGCTCAAGGCGCTCACCGCGCGCCCGCAGATGCCGAAGGGCGCGATCCCGAAGAACATGCGGCCGCCGCGCGGCGCGTTCCGCCAGTCGCGGGGCCGCTGACCTCCGCCGTACGCATCAGGAGCCGGGCCCCCTGCGGGCCCGGCTCCTGCGTCTTTCCCGCCCTGAAGAAGGCGGGCGGAAGGTCAGGGGCGGGATGCGTCGGCGATGACGGAGCCGGCGAGGCGGTCGTGCAGGCCGCGCCGGTGCTGGTCCATGAGCAGGGCCGGGACCACCAGGGCGAGCAGCAGGCCGCGCAGCAGGGCACGGAGCAGCCCGATCCGGCCGCCGTCGGTCCAGTCGAGGCAGCGGACCCGGGTGATGAACATGCCCGGGGTCTGCCCGAACAGCCCGAGGAAGAAGCCGTACTCCAGGATCAGCACGACGACCGGCGCCCAGCCGTCGCGGACCGGGTCGGCGAAGATGTTGGACGCCAGCAGGCAGAGCACCCAGTCGATCACCAGCGCGCCGAAGCGGCGGCCGAGGCTCGGGGGCGTGAAGGCGGCGTCCGCGGCGGGCGGCACCGGTACGGCGGCGGGGCTGGTCACAGCGGTCAAGGGTAGCGGGGCGCCCGGTGGCTCCGGGATCGGCACGCATCGTCGAAACGGGCCAACCGCATCAATCAGCCACGCATCCGTCCAGCGGGTAAGGTCCGAACGTGACCTACTGGGGGCTGAGCGGCGCGGATGACGCTGCGCGAGCGACGTAACACGGCGGAAACAGACGAGACACGGCCGGGCAACCGCGCGGTCATAGCGTCGCCAGTGCCCAGCCAGCGGAGTGGACGTGCCAGGAGGACGTGTGTTTGCCAATCCCGAGGAACTCCTGCGATACCTCAAGAACGAGGACGTGAAGTTCGTCGACGTACGTTTCTGTGACCTGCCCGGCGTGATGCAGCACTTCAACCTGCCGGTCGAGTCCGTCGACGACGACCTCCTCACCGACGGCCTCGCGTTCGACGGCTCGTCGATCCGCGGCTTCCAGGCGATCCACGAGTCGGACATGCTCCTGCTCCCGGACGTCGCCACCGCCTTCATCGACCCGTTCCGCACGCAGAAGACCCTCGCGCTGAACTTCTTCATCCACGACCCGTTCACCCGCGAGGCGTACTCCCGGGACCCGCGCAACGTGGCGAAGAAGGCCGAGGCGTACCTCGCGGCGAGCGGCATCGCCGACACGGCGTACTTCGGCGCCGAGGCGGAGTTCTACATCTTCGACTCGATCCGCCACGAGACCTCCGCCCACCAGTCGTACTACTACATCGACTCGATCGAGGGCGCGTGGAACACCGGCCGTGAGGAGCAGGGCGGCAACCGCGGCTACAAGACCGCCTACAAGGGCGGCTACTTCCCAGTGCCCCCGGTGGACCACTACGCCGACCTGCGCGACAGCATGGTCCGCCGCCTCATCGACGCCGGCTTCACCGTCGAGCGCTCGCACCACGAGGTGGGCACCGCCGGCCAGTCGGAGATCAACTACAAGTTCTCCACGCTGCTGCAGTCGGCCGACCAGCTCCAGCTCTTCAAGTACCTGATCAAGAACGAGGCCTGGGCCGCCGGCAAGACCGCCACCTTCATGCCGAAGCCGCTCTTCGGCGACAACGGCTCCGGCATGCACACCCACCAGAGCCTCTGGCTCAACGGCGAGCCGCTGTTCTACGACGAGACCGGCTACGCCGGCCTGTCGGACATGGCCCGCTGGTACATCGGTGGCCTGCTGCACCACGCGCCGTCGCTGCTGGCCTTCACCAACCCCACGGTCAACTCGTACCGCCGGCTGGTGCCGGGCTTCGAGGCGCCGGTCAACCTGGTCTACTCCCAGCGCAACCGCTCCGCCTGCACCCGCATCCCGGTCACCGGCAGCAACCCGAAGGCCAAGCGCGTCGAGTTCCGGGTCCCGGACCCGTCCAGCAACCCGTACCTCGCCTTCTCGGCGATGATGATGGCCGGCCTGGACGGCATCAAGAACAAGATCGAGCCGCCGGCGCCGATCGACAAGGACCTGTACGACCTGCCGCCGGAGGAGTGGGGCGACGTCAAGCAGGTGCCGGGCTCGCTGCCCGCCGTGCTCGACGCCCTCGAGGCCGACCACGACTACCTGCTCGACGGCGGCGTCTTCACCCCGGACCTCATCTCGACCTGGGTGAACTGGAAGCGGGCCAACGAGGTCGACCCGGTGCGCCTGCGCCCGACCCCGCACGAGTTCGCCATGTACTTCGACTGCTGACCCAGTCGTCCGACACCGGCCGGGCCGGCTCCGCGATCGCGGAGCCGGCCCGTTCGTCGTCAGGGGGACGGCCCCCGCCTGGACCCGGCCTCCCGTTTGCGGCGTGTCGGGTTGTCCGCCGGCGCGGACAGCCCGACACACCGCAAACGGGGTGGATCAACGCCGGGCCGCGGGAGGCGGGGCGGGGCGGTGGTGGCGGCGCCAGGCCCAGGTCGCGAGCGCCACCACCAGCAGTGTCATCGCGATCGCTCCCGGGGCCTTGGTGTAGCGGGCCACCGACGTGCCGCCCGGCAGGGCCAGGAAACAGGCCACCGCGCTGGGCAGCACGAACCAGGTGGTCCGGGCCGCCGAGACGGCGAGCACCAGCAGCGGCCAGGTCGCGTACCAGGGGTGGAAGACCGGGGCCAGGACGACCGTGGCGGCCAGCGCGACCCCGGCGGCGGAGAGGGTCACCCGGGGGCGGGCCGCGGCCAGCCGGTGCACCCGCTGCCGGACGTCGTTGAGGGCGCGCAGCGCCGTCCAGGACCGCCACCAGAGCAGCACCAGCAGCGCTGCGAGCAGCACCAGCGCCACCGCCCGGGCGACCGGCACCGCCCCCGGCTCCCGCCCGGCCCACTCCCCCACGTAGTCCACGACGACCCCGACGGCGGTGGGCGGGGATGTCCACTGCTCGGTGTCGCCGCTGCGGGCCAGGCCGGCGAGCCAGCCGAGGCCGAGGCCGGACAGCGCCGAGGTGGCGGCCAGCGCGGCCAGCACCCCGCCGGCCAGCCAGCCGGTGTCCCGCAGCAGCGCGCGCGGGGTGTAGCGGCCGAGCACCGCCGCGAGGGCCGCGAACGGCAGCACCACCACGGCGGTGGCCTTCACCGTCACCGCCAGCCCGAGCAGCACCCCGGCGACCAGCAGCGCCTTCGGCTTGCCGGGCAGCCGGACCAGCACCAGCAGGGCGAGCAGGAGCAGCCCGAGCAGCACCGCGTCGTTGTGCGCGCCGGCCACCAGGTGCACCCCGACCAGCGGGCAGGCCAGCGCCAGCCAGGCCGCCCGGGCGGTCGGCACCCCGGCGGCGCGGGCCAGCCCGGGCAGGCAGAGCGCGGCCAGCAGCACCCCGGCCAGCGCGACCAGCCGCAGCAGCACCACGGTGCCGGCCAGGCCGCCGCCGAGAGTCGCGGCCAGCGCGGCAAGCAGCACGAAGAACGGGCCGTACGGGGCGGGGGTGTCCCGCCAGATCGGGGCCACCGAGTCCACCCAGGGACAGCCGGCCGCCGCCACCCCCATTTCGTACGGGTCGTGACCGGCGGCGTACGACCAGCCCTGGCAGGCGTACGAGTAGACGTCCCGGCTGCCCAGCGGCGGCGCGGCCAGCAGCGGCAGCAGCCACAGCCCGGCGGTGAGGTACGCCCACCGGGTCGACGGCGCGCCCTGGCGCAGGGACCACCAGGCCCCGACCAGCAGCGCCGTGCCGAGCAGCCAGCAGCCCAGCGCCCACGGCCCGTACGCGGCGCGCCAGGGGTCGGCGGGCGGGATGTCGGGCAGCGCCCCGCCCAGCCATCCGGCGACGGTGAGCAGCACCGCACCGGCCAGGCCGGCGTACCGGGCGAGCCGGGCGCGGACGGCGGACGGCGGCCCGGGCTCGGTCACCGGCAAACCTCTCCTCAGTCCGCGGGGGCCGGCCGGCGGGCCGCCCGAGCCGACCGTACCAACCGGACGGCCACCACGATCACCAACAGCGTCATCAGCGGCGCACCGGGCATCTTGGTGTACCGGGCCAGGCCGGTGCCGTCGGCCAGCACCAGGAACGACGACACCAGCGCGATCAGCGAGAACCAGCCGGTGCGCCGCGCGGTGGCGGCCAGCACGGTCAGCGGCCACATCCAGTACCAGGGGTGGAAGAGCGGGGACAGGGCCACCGTGGCGGCCAGTGCCAGCCCGGCGTGCCAGAGCGGGTCCCGGGTGCGGGCCCGCCACCACAGCCACACCAGCAGCACGAGGAGGACCAGCACGCCGATCGCCCTGGTCACCGGCAGCGCGTCGATGTGCGCGCCGAAGAGCGCCGCCACGTACCCGACCGTCTGCCCGACGGCGGTGGACGGCGAGGTCCAGGCGATCACCAGGCTGCCCTGCTCCAGCCCGCTGATCCAGCCGAAGCCCAGGCCCGCCGCGAAGGTCGCCGCGGCCGCCGCGGCGAGCGCCCCGCCGACCACCGGGCCGCCGTCGCGGATCAGCGTCCGGATCCGGTACGGCCCGGACATCGCGGCCAGCGCGGCGAACGGCACCACCACCAACGCGGTGATCTTCACGGCGGCGGCGAGCCCGAGCAGCACTCCCCCGGCCAGCAGCGCCCAGTGCCGGCCGGGCCGGGAGGCCACCACCGCCAGCCCGGCGATCATCAGGCCGACCATCAGCGCGTCGTTGTGCGCGCCGGAGACCAGGTGCACGCCGACCAGGGGGGACGCCAGCGCCAGCCAGAGCGCCCGCGGCACCGGGACCCCGCAGCGGCGGGCCAGCGCCGGCAGGCACCAGGCGGTCAGCGCCAGCCCGGCCAGCGCCAGCAGCCGGAACAGCACGGCGGCGGCGGTGAGCGAGCCGGTGACCTTCACGATCGCGCCGGAGATCATCACGAACAGCGGCCCGTACGGCGCGGGGGTGTCCCGCCAGATGTACGAGATGGTGTGCAACCACGGGCAGGGCAGCGCGGAGACGCCCTGCTCGTACGGGCTGATTCCGGCCGCGTAGCTGGCGCCCTGGCAGGCGTACGCGTAGACGTCCCGGCTACCCAGCGGCGGCGCGACCAGCAGCGGGACCAGCCAGAGCCCGGCGGTGACCAGCGCCCAGCGGGCGGACGGCACCCGGTCGCGCAGCGACCACCAGGCCCACGCCATGAGGCCGGTGCCGACCAGCCAGAGGCCGATGATCAGCGGGCCGTGACGCCCCTGCCAGATGCTGACCGGCGTGGGGCGCAGGTCCCCGTCGGGCAGCGCGCCACCGAGGTACGCGGCGACGGCGAGCAGCGCCGAGCCGGCCAGTCCGATCCAGCGAGCGAGGTGGTGAGGCACGCCGGACATGCTGCCAGTACCGTGGTCGCGGATCGGAGGTGGGCATGCGGGGCAGCAGGGTGGTGGCGCTGGCCGCCGTCTGCGCCGCCGTGGCGGGCGGGGTGTGGCTGGCCCTGCCGCCGACGGGTTCGGACCTGTCCGCCCAGGTGGCGCGGGCCGACTTCTTCGCCGCGCACGGCACCGCCCTGGTCGACCTGCGCTGGTACGCCGGCATCCACCCGCTCGGCTACAGCCTGGTCTCCCCGCCGCTGATGGCCGCTTTCGGGGTCCGCGTCACCGGTGTCCTCGCCCTGGTCGCGGCGGCCACCGCGTTCGCCGCGCTGCTGGTGCGCACGCCGGTGCCCCGTCCCCTGCTCGGCAGCCTGGTCGGGGTGCTCACCATCACCGGCAACCTCGTCTCCGGCCGGGTCACCTACGCCCTCGGCGTGGCGTTCGGGCTGGCCGCGCTGCTCGCGCTGACCCTGCCGGCGCACGCCCCGCCCGCCCGCCGCTGGGTACGCCCGGCCCTGGTCGCGGCCGGCGCGCTGCTGGCCTCGGCGACCAGCCCGGTCGCCGGGCTCTTCGTCGGCCTGGCCGGCGCGGCACTGCTGCTCACCCGCCGGTACGCCGACGGCCTGCTGCTCGGCGTCGCCGCCGCGCTGCCGCTGGGGGTGACCGGGCTGCTCTTCGGCGAGGGCGGCTGGATGAACATCAGCCGCACCGACACGCTGCGGGCGGTGCTGACCAGCCTGGTGGTGGCGGCGCTGGTGGCGTACCGGCCGGTGCGGGTGGGGGCGCTGCTGTCGGCGGCGGGGGTGCTGGCGGCGGCGCTGGTGCACACCCCGGTCGGGTTGAACGCCACCCGGCTGGTGGTGATGTTCGCGCTGCCGGTGCTGGCCGCCGCCGCCCGGCCACCCCGCCGGCTGACCGCCGCGTTCCGGCGGGCCCGGACGGCGGGCGGGGTGGCGCTCGCCGCGCTGCTGGTGGCGGTCTGCGCCTGGCAGCCGCCGGTGGTCGCCGCCGACCTGCGCAGCGTGGACGACCCGACCGCCGCCCGGTCGTTCTTCGCCCCGCTGCGGGCCGAGCTGGCCCGGCGGGGGCTCACCGGCCGGGTGGAGGTGCCGCCGACCCGGAACTACTGGGAGGCCGCGCGGCTCGGGGAGGTGCCGCTGGCCCGGGGCTGGCTGCGGCAGGCCGACATCGACCGCAACCCGCTCTTCTTCACCACCGTGCCCGGGGCCGCCGGTACCGGCGTGCCGCTGACCGCCGACAGCTACCGGGCCTGGCTGGCGGAGAACGCGGTGCAGTACGTGGCCGTCCCCGACGCCCCGCTCTCCTGGGTGGGCCGGCGCGAGGCCGAACTGGTCACCGCCGGGCTGCCGTACCTGACCCAGGTCTGGTCCGACGAGCGGTGGCGGCTGTACGAGGTGGCCGACCCGGCGCCGCTCGTGGGCGCCCCCGGCGAGCTGGTCCGCCAGGACGCCGCCTCGCTGACGTTCCGCACGTCGGCTGCCGGCCCGGTTCCGGTCCGGGTGCGGCACACCCGCTGGCTGACCGCCTCCGGCGGCGCGACCGTCGTCGCCGACGGGGACTGGACCACGGTCGTCGTGCCGCGCGCCGGCACGTACACCCTGGGCGGGTGACCGGCCCGCGGCCCAGCCGCGGCCGGGGCTACCGTGATTCGGAGCGGACCGGGGAGGGGCGGGCGCGGACGTGCAGCCGCTCCCCCTGCGGCCCGAAGAGGCTGAGGATCTCCAGCGGGCGGTCGTACGGGTTGCCGAACCAGTGCGGCGTACGGGTGTCGAACTCGGCGACCTCCCCCGCCTCCAGGGTCAGCTCGTGCCGGCCGAGCAGCAGCCGGCACCGCCCGGAGAGCACGTAGAGCCACTCGTACCCCTCGTGGACCTGCTGCTCGGGCTCCCCCGGCCGCCCGCCGGGCGGGTAGATCATCTTGTAGGCCTGCACCCCGCCGGGACGGCGGGTCAGCGGCACGATGGTGACCCCGTTGCGGACCACCGACCGGAGGTTCACCCGGGGGTCTCCGGTCTCCGGCGCGCCGACCAGGTCGTCCAGCGGCACCTGGTGGAAGCGCGCCAGCGGGAGCAGCAGCTCCAGCGTGGGGCGGCGGCCGCCGGACTCCAGCCGGGACAGGGTGCTCACCGAGATGCCGGTGGCGGCGGAGAGCTGGGCCAGCGTCACGGCGCGCTGCTGGCGCAGCGCCCGCAGGCGGGGCCCGACCGCCGTCAGCACCTCGTCCTCGGCCGCGTCCACCGTCGGGTCGTTTGCCATGTCGGCAACGATACTTGTCGGCTCGGCGAACGGCGTGGACGATCCGGAGCGGTGGCGGGACGGACCCGCCGGGAGGGGGCAGGACGATGCGCGAGCAGCGGATCTACGACGTGGTGGTGGTCGGCGGCGGCGCGGCGGGGCTCAGCGGCGCGCTCACCCTGGGCCGGTCCCGCCGGTCGGTGCTGGTGGTCGACGGCGGGGCACCGCGCAACGCCCCCGCCGACGGCGTGCACAACTACCTGACCAGCGAGGGTGTCGCCCCCGCCGAGCTGTACAAGACGGGCCGGGCCGAGGTCGCCGGGTACGGCGTCGAGATCGTCGACGGCACGGTCACCGGCGCGCAGCGGATCGAGGGCCCGGGCGGGGCGCGGTTCGACGTGGAGCTGGCCGACGGGCGGCGGGTGCGGTCGCGGCGGCTGCTGGTCACCACCGGGCTGGTCGACGAGCTGCCCGCGATCCCCGGGCTGGCGCAGCGGTGGGGCCGGGACGTGCTGCACTGCCCGTACTGCCACGGCTGGGAGGTGCGGGACCAGGCCGTCGGCGTGCTCGCCACCGGGCCGATGGCCACCCACCAGGCGCTGCTGTTCCGCCAGCTCACCGACGACGTGGTGGTGTTCACGCACACCGGCGCGCCGCTGCCCGCCGAGCAGGCGGAGCAGCTCGCCGCCCGGGGCGTACGGGTGGTGGCGGGCGAGGTGACGGCGCTGGAGGTGACCGACGACCGGCTCACCGGCGTACGGCTGCGCTCCGGCGAGCTGGTCGCCCGGCAGGCGCTGGTGGTGGGGCCGGCGTTCACCGCGCGGGCCGAGCTGCTGGCCGGTCTCGGGCTGACCACCAGCCAGTTCACCGTCGGTGAGCACGTTCTCGGCGACCACGTCGCCGCCGACGCGTCCGGGGCGACCGCGGTGCCGGGTGTCTGGGTGGCCGGCAACGTGACCGACCCGCAGGCCACCGTGATCGCCGCCGCGGCGGCGGGGATGAAGGCCGGCGCGGCCCTCAACGCCGACCTGATCGCCGAGGAGACCGCCCAGGCGGTCGCCCTGCGTGCCCGCGCGGGCGCGCACACCGGTGCGCACCGTCACGCGGCGTCCGGCGCACACGACCACGCCGGAACCGGCTCGCACGACCACGCCGCGCCCGACGCCGACGCCGTGGACGCCGAGACGGCGCGGCACTGGGACGAGCTGTACCAGCGGCGGGAGCGGATCTGGAGCGGGCGGGCCAACCCGCACCTGGTCGACGTCGTCGGGTCACTGCCGGCCGGTACCGCGCTGGACCTGGGCTGCGGCGAGGGAGGCGACGCCGTCTGGCTGGCCGGTCGCGGCTGGCGGGTGACGGCGGTGGACGTCTCCGCCACCGCTCTCGACCGGGCGGCGGCCGAGGCGGCGCGGGCCGGCGTGGCGGAGCGGATCGACTTCCAGCGGCACGATCTCACCCGGACCTTCCCTGAGGGCGAGTACGACCTGGTCTCCGCGCAGTTCCTCCAGTCGCCGCTGGAGTTCCCCCGGGCGGAGGTGCTCCGGGCGGCGGCGCGGGCGGTGGCACCCGGGGGCCGGCTGCTGATCGTCGAGCACGGCGAGGTCCCGCCGTGGTCCCGGCTGGCCCACCCGGACGTGCACTTCCCCACGCCGGAGGAGACGCTGGCCGAGCTGGACCTGGACCCGGACGGGTGGCACACCGAGCGGCTGGACGCGCCCCGGCGCGCGGTCACCGACCCGGACGGGCAGCCGGCCACCCTGGTCGACCACCTGGTGCTGGTGCGCCGCCGCTGACCGCGGCTCAGCCCTCCAGCACCCGTTCCATCGCCGACCGGGAGCGGCGGGCGGTGCGCAGGTACTCGTCGAGGAACTCGCCGGGGTCGTCCCGGCCCAGCAGCCGGACGACCCCGGCCAGCTCCACGCCGTGCCGGGGCAGCTGGTCACCGGCGCGGCCCCGGACCAGCATGAGCGCGTTGCGGACCTGCGCGGCGAGCGTCCAGCCGGCGGCCATCTCGGCGGCGTCCGCCGGGTCGACCAGGCCGGCGTCGCGGGCCGCCGCCAGCGCGTCGAGGGTACGGGTGCCGCGCAGCTGCGGGTACGCCCCGGCGTGCCGGAGCTGGAGCAGCTGCACCGCCCACTCGACGTCGGCCAGGCCACCCCGCCCGAGCTTGGTGTGGGTGGCCGGGTCGGCGCCCCGGGGCAGCCGCTCGTTCTCCACCCGGGCCTTGATCCGGCGGATCTCCACGATCTGCTCGCGGCTCAGCCCGTCCACCGGCCAGCGGACCGGCTCGACCAGCGCCTCGAACTCCGCGCCCAGGTCGGTGTCGCCGCAGACGAACCGGGCCCGCAGCAGCGCCTGCGCCTCCCACACCTTCGACCAGCGGGCGTAGTACTGCGCGTACGCGGCGAGGCTGCGGACCAGCGGTCCCTGCCGGCCCTCGGGGCGCAGGTCGGCGTCGACGCCGAGCGGCGGGTCGGGGGCGGGCATGCCGAGCAGCCGGCGCATCTCCTCGGCGATGCCGTGCGCGGCGGCGCCGGCGGCCCGCTCGTCGGACCCGGCGGGCTGGTCGTAGACGAAGAGCACGTCGGCGTCGGAGAGGTAGTTCGGCTCGTACCCGCCGAGCCGGCCCATCCCGATCACGGCGAACCGCAGCCCGGGCGGCCCCGGCTTGGCGGCCCGCGCGGTACGCAGCGCGGCGGCGAGCGTGGCGTCGGCGACGTCGGCCAGCGCGGTGCCGACCCCGGTGACGTCGGCCAGGGACACGGGCTGCGCACCTCGATCCGGGCGCGGGGCGAGCCCGCCGGCCCGGCTGAGCAGGTCGGCGCAGGCGATCCGGACCAGCTCCCGCCGGCGCAGCGCGCGGACCGCCCGGATCGCCTGCTCCGGGTCGGGGTAGCGGGCCGCGGCGGCGGCGAAGCCGTCGCAGAGCACTTCCCGGGTACGCGCGGCCAGCTCGCTCTCCTCGGCCAGCAGGCGCAGTGCCTCGGGCTCCCGGGCCAGCAGGTCGGCGGCGTACCGGGAGGAGGAGAGCACCCGGGCCAGCCGGCGGGCCACCGGGCCTTCGTCGCGCAGCAGCCGCAGGTACCACGGGGTGCTGCCGAGCTTGTCGGAGACCTGCCGGTAGTTGAGCAGGCCCCGGTCCGGCTCGGGGGCGTCGGCGAACTCGCTGAGCAGCACCGGCAGCAGGGTGCGCTGGATGGCGGCCGTACGGCTGACCCCGCCGGTGAGGGCCTGGAGGTGGCGCAGCGCCCCGGCGGGGTCGGCGAAGCCGAGGATCTCCAGCCGGTGCCGGGCCGCCTCCGGGGTGAGCCGCAGCCCGTCGGCGGGTACCCGGGCCACCGACTCCAGCAGCGGCCGGTAGAGCAGCTTGGCGTGCAGCCGGCGTACCTCGGTGGCGTGGGCGACCCACTCGGCGCGGAAGCTCTCCACGGCGCTGCGGCCCGGCGTGGCGGTGTAGCCCAGCGCGGCGGCGAGCCAGCGCAGCGCGGCCGGATCGGTCGGCACGGTGTGGGTCCGGCGCAGGCCCTGGAGCTGGAGCCGGTGCTCGACGGCGCGCAGGAAGCGGTACCCGCGCAGCAGCGCCTCGCCGTCGGCGCGGCCGACGTAGCCGCCCGTGACGAGCGCGCGCAGCGCCGGGATGGTGCCGGGCACCCGCAGCGACTCGTCGCCCCGGCCGTGCACCAGTTGCAGCAGCTGGACGGCGAACTCGATGTCGCGCAGCCCGCCCGGCCCGCGCTTGATCTCGCGTTCCAGCTCCTTCGGCGGGATGTTGTCGATGATCCTGCGGCGCATGGCCCGCACGTCGGAGACCGCCTCCGGCCGCTCGGCGGCGGTCCAGACCAGCGGGGCGAGCGCCTCGATCCACTCCCGGGCCAGGGCCAGGTCGCCGGCGGCCGGCCGGGCCTTGAGCAGGGCCTGGAACTCCCACGTCCGGGCCCAGCGCTGGTAGTAGGCCAGGTGGCTGGCGAGGGTGCGCACCAGCGGCCCTCGGTTGCCCTCCGGGCGCAGCGCGGCGTCCACCGGCCAGGCGACCAGCCCGCAGACGCCGATCAGCCGGGCGGCGACCGTGGTGGCGACGGTCAGGTCCGCGTCGTCGGCGGCCACGAAGATCACGTCGACGTCGGAGACGTAGTTCAGCTCGTCACCGCCGCACTTGCCCATCGCGACCACCGCGAGCCGGGGCCGGGGCGTGCCCGCGGGCAGCTCGTCGACGGCGATCTCGTACGCCGCCGCCAGGGTCGCGTCGGCCAGCGCGGAGAGCGCGGCCATGGTCTGCTCCAGGCCGCGCCCGCCGGTCAGGTCGGCCGCCGCGATCCGCAGCAGCGCCAACCGGTACGCCTGCCGCAGCACCGCCACCGGCGCGGTGGCGGCGGTCAGCCGCCCGGCGGCGGCGAGGTCCAGCCGGCCGTCGGCGGTGGGCGCGAGCCCGTCCGGCGCGGTGGACAGCACCGTCCACTGCTCCGGGTTGGCGACCAGGTGGTCGCCGAGCGCCGACGAGGCGCCGAGCACGGCGACCAGCCGGCGGCACAGCCCCGGATCGGCGTGCACCGCGTCCAGCAGGGCGGGCGGGTCGACGCTCCGGCGCTCCGCCTCGACCAGGCGGTGCAGCTGGCGCAGGGCCAGGTCCGGGTCGGCGGCCCGGGAGAGCGCGGCCAGCAGCTCGGCGCCCCGCTCGTCGACGGGCTCCTGCTCCTCGACGCGCCACAGTCCGAGGCCGTCCGGGCCGAGCAGGTCGGCCGCGCGGGCGCCGCCGTCGGACTGCGCGGCGCCGAAGCCGTACCGGGCGAGCCGTCCCCTGGCCGGTCTGGTCATCTCACTGCCCGAGCAGCGGCAGGCTGCGCCGGGGGGCGTCGTCGTCCAGCTCGCCGAGGGCCAGCGCCGCGAAGCGGACGGCGAACGGCTGCCAGACCTCCTCCACGTCGGCCATCACCCGGTCGCAGGCGGCGACCACCAGCTCCGGGTCGTAGCCGAGCTCGGCCAGCACGTCGGAGTCCCGGGCCCAGTCGGCGATCATCGCGGTGTCGCACTCGATGTGGAACTGCAACCCCCAGGCCCGGTCGCCGAGGCGGAACGCCTGATGCGGATAGCGGGTCGAGGCCGCCAGCAGGGTGGCGCCCCGGGGCAGCTCGGTGATCTCGTCGGTGTGCCACTGCAGCACGTCCGGGATCAGTGGCACGTACCGGAACAGCGGGTCGGCGTCGGCGGCGTCCCGCTTGCCGACCACGCCGGGGCCGATCTCCGGCCCGGACGGGCTCCGCTCCACCAGGCCGGCGTGCGCGGTGGCGAGCAGCTGCCCGCCGAGGCAGACGCCGAGGGTCGGCACCCGGTACCGGACCGCCTTGCGCAGCAGCCCCTCCAGCGCGGGGAACCAGGGCGCGCCGGGACTGCCGTCGGGCAGCGGGTACGCCTGCTGCTCGCCGCCGAGCACCACCAGCGCGGCGTACCCCTCCAGGTCGGCGGGGAGTTCGTCGCCGGCGTGCGGGCGGAGCACCCGCAGGTCGAGACCCCCCTCGGTCAGCCACTCCCCCAGCCGGCGGAGGTCGTCGGTCGGGTCGTTCTCGATCACCAGCGCGGTCGCCACGTGTCGAGGCTAGCGGGTGCGCCGTCGCCGGCCCGGAACGGCTCGGCCACCGTCACGACGCCGACTAGGCTCTGCCGCTGTGATCACCGACGAATGCCTGCGCCCACCGGTCCTGCACCCCGGCGACACGGTGATGCTCGTGTCGCCCTCCGGGCCCACCCGGCCCGAGCGGGTGGCCCGGGGAGTCGAGCTGCTGACCGGCTGGGGGCTGCGGCCGGTGCTGGCGCCGAACGCGTACGCCCGGCAGGGCTACCTGGCCGGCGACGACGCGCAGCGCGCCGCCGACCTGAACGCCGCGTTCGCCGACCCGGAGGTGCGCGGGGTGATCTGCACCCGGGGCGGCTACGGCGCGCAGCGGGTGGTCGACCTGATCGACATGGCCGCGGTACGGCGGGACCCGAAGGTGGTCGCCGGCTTCTCCGACATCACCGCGTTGCAGCTCGCGCTCTGGCGGGGCGCCCGGCTGGCCGGCGTGCACGGCCCGGGGGCGGCCTGGCTGGACGAGCGGACCCCGCTGCGCTCGGCGGAGTCGCTGCACGCCGCGCTGATGACCACCGAGCCGGTGACGGTCGCCGCCGCTCCGGACGAGGAGACCTTCGCCGTGCGGGTGCCCGGCCGGGCGGTCGGTCCGCTGCTCGGCGGCAACCTCTGCCTGATCACCGCCTCGATCGGCACCCCGGACATGCCGGACCTGACCGGCGCGGTGCTGCTGATCGAGGAGGTGCAGGAGCCGCCGTACAAGGTCGACCGGATGCTGACCCACCTGCGCCGGGCGGGCGTGCTGGACGGCATCGCCGGGGTGGCGGTCGGCCAGTTCACCGAGTGCGCCGACGGCTGGGACACCACGATCGTCGACGTGCTCACCGAGCGCCTGGGCGATCTCGGCGTCCCGGTCCTCGGCGGCCTCCCGGTCGGCCACGGCGTCGGTCAGCTCACCGTCCCGGTCGGCACCCCCGCCACCCTCGACGCCGACACCGGCACCCTCACCGTCACCCCCGCCGTCCGGCCCCGGTGATCAAGAAGTTTGCGTCCGGGAGAGCGCCGCCCGGCGACGCAAACTTCTTGATCACCTGGCGGGAGGGTGGGATTTTCAGCTGAGGGACAGGGTCGGCACGGGTGCGGTCCAGGTTTGGTGGTCACTGTCGGTGAGGTCATCGCACCAACCACCGATCACTGGAGGACTGATGTCCCGCACGATGTCGAAGAAGCACCTGCTGGCCGGGCTCGCCGCCGCCGGAGTGCTCGGCGTGGGGATCGCCGCCCCCACGGTGGCCTTCGCCGAGGACGCCACCCCGACGCCGGGCGCCGGCAGCAGCGCCGAGCAGGGCACCGACCGGCAGCAGCAGAAGGCCGCCCGCCAGGGCGAGTTCGCCGAGGCGCTGGCCAAGGAGCTCGGCGTGCCTACCGAGAAGGTGACCGCCGCGCTGGAGAAGCTGCACGAGCAGCGCACGGCCGACCGCCCGGAGCGCCCCTCCGCCGAGGACCGGCGGGCCGCCCTCAAGGACCGGCTGGCCCAGGCGGTCGAGGACGGCAAGCTCACCCAGGAGCAGGCCGACGCCATCACCAAGGCCGTCGAGGCCGGCGTCTTCCCGGGCCCGGGCGGCCGCGGCCACCACGGCGGCATGGGTACGCCCGGCAAGTGACCCGGGTGGCCTCGCCGTGCTGCCTCCCCCGGCCGTTCCTCTCCTCTCGGCCGGTCACCGGCGGGGCCACCCCGCACCACCGCACGCCCCGCCGCTTCGAGTGGCGGGGCCGTCCCCAAGCGACGAGCTGCACTCACGTGCCGATGGCAGTGCGCGCGCAGGCGGACCAGATCAAGCGGTCACAGGTGGAGCAGCGTCGGTCGAGGGAGACTCGTCAACCGGGTCAGTTCCAGGGATCGGCGTTGGGATTCTCGCCGAGCAGCCGCGCGCTCTCCAGGCACAGGTCCTCGCCGAACAGCTGGTTGCCGCGGGAGTCGGTGCCCCATGCGTCGTCGGCGCAGGCAGCGATGGCGCGCCAGGTGCAGCCTTCAGCCCGCCATTGCCTGACTTGCCGCGCGATGTCCATGGTCAAGGTCAGCTCCCACGCCTCCAGCACGCGCCGAATCTACGCTGAGCGTCTTGGACGTCGCCGCGTGAGCGTCCGGATCTGCCGGAGAGGTCGTCGCAGTACCGAGACCGAGCGAGCGGGAGTTGTTGACCACCAGACGGCCGCCGGTCACCATGCGGGGCATGATCCATCAGCCCGCTGATTCGAGCACCTGCGCGGTCCGGATGGCCACTCGGCAGTGGCGGAGTGTCAACGGTGTCCTGGACAACGTGGTCAACGTCGAGGCCGAGAATGGTGACCCGCACGGTCTCATAGCGACCGGAATCCAGATTCTTCGCGAAGGCTGGCGCCAGACCTCTGGCTGGACGCCGGAGACAACAGGCGCCGGCAACTGGCCGCCCGACGATCAAGAGGTGACGGTGTCGCTGACCGGTGCGCAATGGAGCTACGTCATCTCCTGCCTGGACCGGTGGTACGACGTTGAACGCTTCGGGGGTGCGAGCACGAGTTCCGAGTTACCCCTGATCCGGGAACTCGTGATCAGCCAAGCGCAGGCTTGTCTGCCAGGGCAGCTCTGAATCGGCGTTTCCAACCGTGCGCCACGGACGCACTCGTCTGCCGCGAAGTGTTCACGGGCAGGTCAGTCGAACCAGTTGAACAGCAGGTCACCAAGCCGGCCCGGACGGTGGTAGGTGACGTCCCGCCGTTCTTCGTCGGTAAGCAGCCGGAGGTACCGATCCTCGATCGGTTGCTCCAGCTCCGCCCCGGTGGCGACCCGCAACCCCGCTCGGCGATAGATCTCCCCGCCTGGGACGTCAGCGAACAACAGGCTGATCAGACGAGGATCTCGCTGTTGAGCTGCAGCGACCAGGGCGGCCGCGGAGTTGAGAAGAATGCACAAAGGCTTGCCGTCACCGAGTCGCACACTGATCCGGTAGTAGTTCCGGCCGACTGTTGGTTCCTCGGCCGAGGTGGTGACCGCACCACCGGCTCCTCTGATGCTCTCGTACACCGAGGCCAGCCATGTGGCACACGCCGCCCGGTCAGGGCGCGGTGCGGTCACTCCGGCTCGTAGCAGATCGGCAATGGGCACACCGGGCATCATGCTGCTTCGAAATGAGGAGCGGGGCGAGCTGTGTCCGGCGTGTTCAGCGCTCGGTCAGCGCAGTCACGGCTTCCTGGGACAGCTGCCGATCGCTGTAGAGCAGCCGAACGGCCGAGGCGTCCGGATTTCCCGCGTCCGCGCCGCGCCAGGCCAGCCTGAGCCCGATACGCTCGACAACCCGCCGAGACCGTTCGTTGCCCTCCAACAGGTAGGCGGTCATGGGCAGGTCGGCGCGCAGAACTTGCGCCGCCGTCGTCGCTGCTGCGCTGATCTCCTGCGCATAGCCCTGTCCCCAGAAGTCTGGAACAAGGCGAAAGCCGAGATTCCACGCGACGCCGTAGCGGACGAAGCAGCCCCCGATGCCGACGAAGGTGTTGTCCGCACCGTAAGCCATCCACATTCCGAGGCCGTCACGGCGCCACGCCGCACACCAGTTGTCGGCCATCCGCTCGGTCTGCTCGACCGTGTCGTGGCGACTCAGCGGGTCGGGCCCCCACACTCGTGGGTCGGCGTAGAGCGCGAACAGCTCCGGTACGTCCGCCCGGCTCGGCTTTCGAAGGATCAAGCGGTCGGTCGCGACGGCGTCAGCCGCACCCTCGGGATCAGGCA
Source organism: Micromonospora sp. URMC 105 (assembly GCF_051386295.1). Classification (NCBI taxonomy): domain Bacteria; kingdom Bacillati; phylum Actinomycetota; class Actinomycetes; order Micromonosporales; family Micromonosporaceae; genus Micromonospora; species Micromonospora sp. URMC 105. The sequence goes on from NZ_JBPQTL010000064.1 coordinate 21,109, forward strand.
CGCGCTCATCGTGAGCCAAGCGAGGAGGCATTCCAAGCCATATACCGGCGTGCGACGCCTGCGTTCTCACTTACCCAACCGACTGAGCTCTCCTGTCGCCGTCCGTCCGTTGAGGTTGGCCACAACAGGGTCTGGTGGGCAGCCCGGTACTCTTCGTCGGCCCCGCTCCCTAGCGTCGAACGCATGCAACTGTTGATCGATTCGGAGCGTCGGCTGCTCCTCCCGCTACGGCTGGCTGGCTATGTGGTGACGGTGCTCGCCGCTGCGGCGGGGGTCACCTACGGGATCGTCGGTTCCGGCGCCGCGACGTGGATCGTGGTCCTGGCGACGGTTGCCGCATTCGCCACGACGATGCTCGTCACGAAACTCTTCCGCCGATATGTCGACCGGCGTCCGTGGAGCGACATCGGGATGCCGCTGCCCGGACGACGTGAGCTGATCGGCCTTGCCGCCGGGTTCGTCGTCGGCGTCGCTGCCATCGCTGCCTGGTTCGGCATCGAGCTGGCCGCCGGCTGGACGCAGGTCATCGCATGGTCAGTGGACGCTCGAGGCGCCGTACCTGCCGCGCTCGCCGTCGTCTCCGGAGCTGTGCTCGTGCTGTTGCGGGCAGCGGTCGAGGAGGTCGCTTTCCGGGGGTACGTCTTCGCCAACCTGGCGGAGCGGATGCCTGTGCCCCTCGCGGCGCTGGTTGCTGCTGTGGTCTTCGCGCTGCTGCACCTGTTCGGCGGTGTCACCTCGATCGGGTACTTCGTCGCCGGGATGGCCGAGTTCGTGCTGTTCGCATGTCTGCTCACCGCCGCGCGGGTGTTCACCGGCACGCTGTGGGCGGCCATCGGCATCCATGGCGGCTGGAACTGGGCACAGGACTACCTGTTGGGCGTCGGCACGGCGACTGAGCCGGACCATGGCGACGCGTTGCTGCAGCTGCGGTTGACCGGACCGGGATGGGCTGTCGGCGGCACCGGCAATGTCGACGCCGGCCTGGTGAACTTCATCGCCCTGGCCGTGGTGACCGTCGGCGTGCTGGTGCTCGCCTGCTGGCGAGCCTCCGCCGGGGAGCGCCGAGTGAGCATCGCGTGCTTGACTGACGACCGATCATGACGAGAGTACGGAACACTCCGCCGGCCAGGACACGCTCAGCCAGCACGCGGCTGGTCGGGGTGCTGTCGGCGCCCGTACGAGCGGACACCTGGCGGTACAGCGCCCATCTTCTCCTGGGCGCTCCGGTTGGCGCGCTCATGGTCGCTTATGTCGGCCTGACCGGCTACGCGACAGTTGCCGGTCTGACGGTCGTGGGTCTCGCCTTGCTCGCGATGCTGGTGCGCGGCACACGGCTCGCGACCTGGCCGGAGCAGTGGCGGGCGCGGGTGCTGTTGCGCCTCGAGCTGCCGTTGCCGGCTGTCGTGCGGCGACGGTCGCCCGGCATCGTCGGCTGGGTTCGCGACGGGCTCACCGACGTCACCGGCTGGCGCATCCTGGCGTTCCTGCTACCCAGCGGGCCGCTGGCGATCGCGATGGCGTACGCCACCGTCCTCGTCTGGGCGCTGCCCGCCGCAGCGGCCACCTATCCGGTGTGGTGCTGGTACACCCCGCCCGGCTGGAACGGGCTCGACGTCGCGGGGACTCGGTGGCACCCGGACGTCTGGCCGTACCCGCTGCTGGTCGGCCTGGTAGGGCTCGCGGGCCTGGTGGCCGCGGCCTGGGTCGTACGGGGTCTGGCCGCTCTCGACCGGCTACGGTTGCGATGGATGCTGCGGCCGGACGTAGGCCCCGACCTGGCTCGGGTGCTGGAGCGTCGCCGCGACCAGGCAGTGGAACAGGCCGGGGCGCATCTGCGGCGGATCGAGCGTGATCTCCACGACGGCGCGCAGGTGCAGATGGTGGCCGTAGCCATGGAGCTGGGGCGGGCTCGGCGGGAACTCGACGGCGGTGGTGACCCGCAGGCGGTGGCGCGTCACGTCGCCGTCGCGCATGAACAGGCCAAGCAGGCACTGACGGAGCTGCGAGACCTGGCCCGCGGCATCTACCCCGCAGTGCTGACCGATCTGGGGCTGGAAGGCGCGCTGCCGCTGCTCGTGGCGCGCTGTCCAATCCCGGTTGTCCTCGACCTCGACGTCGCGCGACGCCCGTCCGCCGCGGTCGAGTCGACGGCCTATTTCTGTGTGGGCGAGTTGCTCGCCAACGCGGCGAAGCACGGCAGTGCCGGGCGGATCCACGTCGCCGTGGTCCGCGACGCGGCAGCCTTGCGGCTTCAGGTTCGCGACGACGGTGCGGGTGGCGCCGCGATCGTCGTGGGCGGCGGACTCGCCGGGCTGGTCGACCGCGCGGAAAGCCTTGGCGGTCGGCTCCAACTCGACAGCCCGGCCGGTGGGCCGACGATCATCACCGTGGAGCTGCCGTGCGCATCGTGATCGCGGAGGACGCCGCACTGCTCCGTGACGGACTACGGCGGCTGCTCACCGACACCGGCCATGCCGTCGTGGCCGCCGTCGACACAGCCGACGCACTGCTCGACGCGGTCGACCAGCACGACCCCGACCTTGCCGTCGTCGACATCCGGATGCCGCCGACGTTCACCGACGAGGGTATGCAGGCCGCGCTGACCATCCGGGCGTCACAACCGACGGTCGGGATCCTGCTGCTGTCCCAGTACGTCGCCGAGCGATATACCAGCGAGCTGCTCGCCGATTCCCACGGCGGGCTCGGCTACCTGCTCAAGGACCGGGTGGCCGACATCGGCGACTTCCTCGACGCAGTCGAGCGGATCGGCGCCGGCGGCACGGTCCTCGACCCGGAGGTGGTCCGGCAGCTGCTCGGCCGAAGCCGTCGCGCCGATCGCCTCGAGGCGCTGACAGAGCGTGAACGCGACGTGCTTGCCGGGATGGCCGAAGGCAGGTCGAACGGGTCGATCGCCGCTGCTCTGCACCTGTCCGAGAGTTCCGTGGAGAAGTACGTCGCGTCGATCTTCGCCAAGTTGAACCTGGCCAGCGATCGTGACACCAACCGGCGCGTCCTCGCTGTCGTCACCTACCTGAGGTCCTGAACCCACCCCGCCGGGCGTCGACGTCCTGGCAGTCAACGCAGTGGCGAGCAGGAACTCCCTCGGTCAGCGCGGACCCGATACCTCGGTGATCGTAGCCGTTCCTCGCACCGGCGTGCCTTCGTGCATGGTGATCGTCTGCGCCGGCCGAAGACCCCGCCACGCGACGGGAGCCATGGGAGCCAGGCGGATCGGTCCCGTCGCTCCAGGAGCCAGCTCTGGCGCGCTCTCGACCCAGATCCGTGCGACACGAAGGTCGGGGTGGCCCTCGGGCATGTACTGGCCGATGTGCCATAGCGGCCGCAACACGCCCTGACCAGGTATGGGGGTCCGCCGGCCACCATCGGCGGCCGGCACGAGCGTCAGCTCGGCGCGGATGATCCCATGGATGCTCTCCCAGTGACGCCATCGGCACCAAGCGGCCGTGTCGCTGAGCCGCATCAAATCCGCGGCCTCGGCCAACAGGTCCCACCACTCCGCACCGGCAGGCCATTCGTCGAGGTCGGCGAGAAGGTCAAGGGCAATTTCCCACTCGTGGTGCTGCAGGTACTCCCGTACCTCGGCGACCCTCGCTCCGGCCTCGTCGGCGGCGTTCGCCGCAACCATCGTGGCCGCTCGATCGAGCAGGTCGGGAACATCCACCTCGGCATTGTGCCGGTCACACCGCCTAGTCGGCGACGGCGTAACCGGCAGTGCGCGCTCGTGCCGCGTTGAGCGGTGCGCTCCGGCAGGGGTAGACCAAGCCGCTCTCACGCAGCGGCGCCACCGCGCGCCGCGTCGGCCCGACCTCCTGGACAATCGCGGACTCACTCGAGGTCGGCCGGCGCGGGGCACCTCGCCCCGGCACCCCACCGCCGAGCGAGCCGGCCACGGGGCGCCGGCCGGTCGCGTCGCTCGATCGGCTCGGGATGGGCGATGTGGCGGTGTCCGAGTGACCGGGACGCCGCCACATCGCGTACCGGCGGGGCTCAGGCGGATGGCGGGGGCGTGAAGACGCCGAGGTGGTTGCCGGCCGGGTCGAGCAGGTGGGCGAAGGTGAGCCCGCTCGGCGCGGTCTGCACCGGCACCAGCACCTTGCCGCCGGCCGCTTCGGCGCGCCGGCAGGTCTCCGCCACGTCGGCGACCTCCGCGTAGAAGACCGCGTAGTTCGGCGACGTCCCGTGGGTGGCCCGGATCGCTCCGCCGATCCCCTCGCCCTCGCCGGCTGCGGTGACCCGGTACGACCCGCCGTCGGGGGCGCCCTGCTCCTCGAAGGTCCAGCCGAACAGCTCGCCGTAGAAGCGCTGCGCCTCGTCCGGCCGGTCCGTGCCGATCTCGAACCAGGTGATGGGCGTGGTGGACATGCTGCCTCCCGTTCCCGCGCCGGCCCGGGCGGCCGGCGTCGTCGGGAACCAGCCTCGACCCCGCCCGCGACACCGTCCTGTCGGTGTTTCCGGCCCGGTCGGCGGGAACCGCTCAGACCAGGCTCAGCGCACGCACCCGCTCGTGCGGGATGTCCAGGTCGGCGAGGCGCAGCTCCCGGGTCACCACCTCGGGCAGCGCCTCCACCCCGAGGATCCGGTCGGTGCGGAAGCAGCGCAGCCCGTCGCGCAGCCGGCACCAGGCGAGCAGGTACCAGTGCCGGGGGTTGCCGAGGTAGCCCAGCGGCTCGACCTCGCGCGCCGACGCCGCGCCGGCGCGGTCGGCGTACCGCAGGCGGAGCACGCGCCGCGCGGCGACCGCGTCGGCGACGACGGCCGGGACGGGCGTGGCCGGCCCGTCGCCGATCAGATGCACCCGGCCGGCGAGCCGGTGCGCCTCGGCCGCGTCGGCGGCCGGCATCACCGCGAGCAGCTTGCGCAGCGCGGTGGCGCCCGCCCCGGCGAACGGTGTGCCGGCGAGCCGGTGCAGCGCGACGGCCATCGCGACCGCCTCGGCGGCGGTCAGGTTGACCGGCGGCAGGGTGTGCGCCCGGTCGACCACGTAGCCGCCGGTGCGGCCCGGCTCGGCCCAGATCGGCACGCCGGAGCCCTGCAACGCGGCGATGTCCCGCTCGATGGTGCGGGTGCTCACCTCGAAGCGCCCGGCCAGCCAGCGGGCGCTGCGCGGCCGGGGCGACACCGCCCGCAGCTCCTCCACCAGCGCGTAGAGACGGTCGGTGCGGTTCACCCCCGGAAACTAGGCCGGGGGTACGACAGCGGCGCTCAGGCGATGCAGGCGCAGACGATCAGCGCGGCGCCGAAGTGGGTGGCGGCGCTGACCCGGGCCGCCGGGTGCGGCTCCTCCGAGCAGATCACCTCGCCTAGCTTGCCCGGGGTGAGCAGGTCGAGCACGAAGAAGGCCAGCGCCATGATGGCCAGCCCGATCAGCCCGAAGATCACCGTGGAGGCGAGGCCCTTGGCGAAGTCGCTGTAGCTGGTCAGGATCGCGGTGAAGACGATCCCGGCGATGCCGAGCTGGTTGGCGGCGAGCAGCAGCGCGGCGTTGCCGTTGCGCCGCACCCAGATCAGCTCGCGCAGCCTCCCCGGGGTCAGCACGTCGACCAGCAGGAAGCCGGCCGCCATCAGGGCCACCCCGACGACGCCGAACACCACGCTCTGCCACGCCCCGCTGAGCAGATCCTCCAGCACCGAATGCCTCCCGGCCTCCTACGCCCGGCGAGGATGCCGGCGCGGTGATCGAGACGATAGCGGCACCGCGCCACCGCGATCTAGAGCGACAGGTACCGCTGCCGCTCGTACGGGGTGACCTCGCGGCGGTACTGCTCCCACTCGGCGCGCTTGTTGCGCAGGAAGAAGTCGAAGACGTGCTCGCCGAGCACCTCGGCGATCAGCTCCGAGCCGGCCATCACGTCGATCGCCTCGGCGAGGTTCTCCGGCAGCGCCTCGTACCCCATGGCCCGCCGCTCGGCGCTGGTCAGCGACCACACGTCGTCCTCGGCGCCCGGCGGCAGCTCGTAGCCCTCCTCGATGCCCTTGAGCCCGGCGCCGAGCAGCACCGCGAAGGCGAGGTACGGGTTGGTCGCCGAGTCCAGCGAGCGGACCTCCACCCGGGCCGAGTTCGGCTTGCCGTACGCGGGCACCCGGACCAGGGCCGACCGGTTCAGGTGGCCCCAGCAGACGTACGCCGGGCTCTCGGTGATCCGGTCCGGCAGCGCCAGCGGGAAGAGCCGCTTGTACGAGTTGACCCACTGGTTGGTGACCGCGGTGTACTCCCGGGCGTGCATCAGCAGCCCGGCGATGAACGACTTGGCCACCTTGGAGAGCTTCATCGGGTCGCCGGCGTCGTGGAAGGCGTTGCGCTCGCCCTCGAACAGCGACAGGTGCGTGTGCATCCCGCTGCCCGGCTGGTCGGTGAAGGGCTTGGGCATGAAGCTGGCCTGCACGCCGGTGGAGAGCGCCACCTCCTTGACCACGTGCCGGAAGGTCATGATGTTGTCGGCGGTGGTGAGCGCGTCGGCGTAGCGCAGGTCGATCTCCTGCTGGCCGGGGGCCACCTCGTGGTGGCTGAACTCCACCGAGATGCCGATCCGTTCCAGGGCCAGCACGGCCTGGCGGCGGAAGTCGCGCGCTACGGCGTGCGTGGTGTGCTCGAAGTAGCCGCCGGTGTCCACCGGCGTCGGCACCGAGCCGTCCTGCGCGCCGTTCTCCAGCAGGAAGAACTCGATCTCCGGGTGGGTGTAGAAGGTGAAGCCCTTCTCGGCCGCCTTGGAGAGCATCCGGCGCAGCACGTGCCGCGGGTCCGCCCAGGAGGGTCCGCCGTCGGGGAGCAGGATGTCGCAGAACATCCGGGCGCTTTCGCCGCTGACCCCGCCCTCGAAGGGGAAGACCTGGAAGGTGGTCGGATCCGGCATGGCCACCATGTCGGACTCGAAGACCCGGGCGAAGCCCTCGATCGCGGAGCCGTCGAAGCCGATGCCCTCCTCGAAGGCCGCCTCCAGCTCGGCGGGGGCGACCGACACGCTCTTCAGCGTGCCGAGCACGTCGGTGAACCACAGCCGGACGAACCGGATGTCCCGCTCTTCCAGCGTACGGAGGACGAACTCCTGCTGACGGTCCACTTCCCCAACCCCTCGCGACACTCTTCGTCCGCCTTCGACCGGGCTGCGCCCGACCTGACCGCCCAGTCTCCCCGGGCCTCGTTACGCCGACGTTACGCGACGCACCGCCGGCCGTCCCGTCGTGTCCCGCCCGGCGGCCGGCTGCCGCGCCGGGTGGCCGCCGTCTCGTCCCGGCCACCGGTACGCTCCGCCGACGCTGGGGCAAGATGAGGACATGCCCACCCTGCGTCTCGCCCTGTCACAGGTCAACCCGACCGTCGGCGACCTCGCCGGCAACGCCGAACTGGTCCGCACCTGGACCCGCCGGGCCGCCGACGCCGGCGCCCAGCTCGTCGCGTTCCCGGAGATGATGCTGACCGGCTACCCGGTCGAGGACCTGGTCTTCCGCCGTTCCTTCGTCGCGGCGTCGAAGGCCGCGCTGCAGCGGCTCGCGGCCGACCTGGCCGCGGACGGCCTCGGTGACCTGCCGGTCGTGGTCGGCTACCTGGACGCGGACGGCCCGCCGCAGGTCGGCGGGGACGCCCAGCCCGGCCGGGGCGCCCGCAACGCCGCCGCGCTGCTGCACTCCGGCGGCGTCGCGGCCACCTACTTCAAGCACCACCTGCCCAACTACGGCGTCTTCGACGAGGACCGGTACTTCCTCCCCGGCGACGCCCTCACCGTCGTCCGGGTGGGCGGGGTGGACGTCGCCCTGACCATCTGCGAGGACCTCTGGCAGGCCGGCGGCCCGTTCGCGGTGGCCCGGCAGGCCGGGGTGGGGCTGGTGGTCAACATCAACGGCTCGCCGTACGAGCTGAACAAGGACGACATCCGGCTGCCGCTGGTCCGCCGCCGGGCCGCCGAGGCCGGCGCGCCCATCGCGTACGTCAACATGATCGGCGGCCAGGACGAGCTGGTCTTCGAGGGCGACTCGATGATCGTGGCGGCCGACGGCACGCTGCTCGCCCGCGCCCCGCAGTTCGTCGAGCACCTGCTGCTGCACGACGTCGAGCTGCCCGAGGCGGGTCCGGACCGGGCCGACGACGAGGAGCTGGCCGACGGGATGCGGATCGTCCGCCGTACCGTCGGGTCCGTCCCGGCGTCCCCGGCGGGCCCGGCGGCCGTCGGCGGGGTGATGGAGCCGGTCGCCGACGAGGCCGAGGTGTGGCAGGCGCTGGTGCTGGGCCTGCGCGACTACGTCAACAAGAACCGTTTCCCGTCGGTGGTGCTGGGCCTCTCCGGCGGCATCGACTCGGCGGTGGTGGCGGCGCTCGCGGTCGACGCGCTCGGGCCGCAGCGGGTGGTCGGGGTGTCCCTGCCCAGCCAGCACTCCTCGGAGCACTCCCGGGCCGACGCCGAGGAGCTGGGCAAGCGGACCGGGCTGGACTACCGGGTCGAGCCGATCCAGCCGATGGTGGACACCTTCCTGGCCAACATGTCGCTGTCCGGGGTGGCGGTGGAGAACCTCCAGGCCCGGGTCCGGGGCGTGATCCTGATGGCGCTGTCGAACCAGGAGGGCCACCTGGTCCTCACCACCGGCAACAAGAGCGAGCTGGCGGTGGGCTACTCGACGCTGTACGGCGACTCGGTCGGCGGCTTCAACCCGGTCAAGGACGTCTGGAAGACGCTGATCTGGCGGCTGGCGAAGTGGCGCAACGCCGAGGCGGCCGCCCGGGGCGAGACCCCGCCGATCCCGGAGAACTCGATCGGCAAGCCGCCGTCGGCCGAGCTGAGCCCCGGTCAGCTCGACAGCGACAGCCTGCCCGAGTACGACGTGCTCGACCCGATCCTGATCGGCTACGTCGACGGCGACCTGGGCCGCGACGGGCTGGTGGAGTCCGGTCACGACCCGGCGGTCGTCGACCGGGTGCTCCGACTGGTGGACATCGCCGAGTACAAGCGCCGGCAGTCCGCGCCGGGCACGAAGATCTCCATGAAGGCGTTCGGACGCGACCGGCGGCTGCCCATCACCAACCGGTGGCGCGAGGACGGCTGAACGGGCCGATGGCGGTGCGGCGGCGACCGTTCGGAGTCCCGCCGCACCGGCTCCGCCGAGTGAAATCCTGCACTGTGCCCTGCCGTGAGGCGGTCGTCCGGTGCGACGATCGCGACGGAACCCGGGGACCGCGACGGCGGCCTCGAGGAAAGGAGACAGTCATGGTGGAGTCCACCCCGACCGAGGTGACCGCCCTCTACGGCGGCCCGGCCACCCGGCGGGTACGCACCCGCGACCTGATCGCCGCCAAGGAGCGCGGCGACCGCTGGTCGATGCTCACCTCGTACGACCAGTACACGGCCTCGATCTTCGACGCGGCCGGCATTCCGGTGCTGCTGGTCGGCGACTCGGCGGCGAACAACGTGTTCGGCTACGAGACCACCCTGCCGGTGACCGCCGAGGAGCTGCTGCCGCTGGTCCGGGCCGTGGTCCGGGCGACGAAGCACTCGCTGATCGTCGGCGACCTGCCCTTCGGCTCGTACGAGGAGGGCCCCACCCAGGCGCTGCGCACGGCGGTGCGGTTCATGAAGGAGGGCGGCTGCCACGCGGTGAAGCTGGAGGGCGGCCGGCGCTGCGCCGACCAGATCGCCGCGATCGTCGGCGCCGGCATCCCGGTGATGGCGCACATCGGCTTCACCCCGCAGAGCGAGCACACCCTGGGCGGCTACCGGGTCCAGGGGCGTGGCGACGCCGCCGACGAGGTGATCGCCGACGCGCGGGCGGTCGCCGAGGCGGGCGCCTTCGCGGTGGTGCTGGAGATGGTGCCGGGCGAGGTGGCCAAGCGGATCACCGCGGAGCTGCCGATCCCGACGGTGGGCATCGGCGCCGGGCCGGACACCGACGCCCAGGTGCTGGTCTGGCAGGACATGGCCGGGCTGCGTACCGGCCGGGCGCCGCGGTTCGTCAAGCGCTACGCCGACCTGGCCGGGGCGCTGACCGAGGCGACCCGGCGCTTCGCCGACGAGGTACGCGGGGGCGAGTTCCCCGCCGCCGAGCACACCTTCTGACGTACGGCCGGGGGGGGGGGGGGGGGGGGGGGGGG
>NZ_JBPQTL010000065.1:0-31020 GCF_051386295.1 Micromonospora sp. URMC 105
GTGTCGGGGTATGCCCGAGCCGCGACACCCCGACACGCCGCGAACCGGGGGCGAGGGGCGGGGCAGGGCAGGGACGGGCAGCGGCCCGGGCGGGTGCGGCCCGGAAGGTCCGATGGCTCAGCTGAGCGGCAGGGTGGCGAGCCAGCGACTGACCTCGCGGCGGCTACGCAGCCGGACGACCGGCAGCCCGGGCGCGTGGGCGGCGACCGCGGCGAAGACCCGGGGCCGGGACCGGCCGGGGTAGCGCCAGATGTAGTGCAGGAAGCCCAGGTCGAGCCGTTCGGGGCAACCGGCGGGCAGGTCGGGGCGGTCGGCGGCGCGGCGGTCCCAGCGGCGGCGGACGACCCGGGCGAGGCAGAGCGGCCAGGGCAGATCGACCAGCACCAGCAGGTCGGCGCGGGGCAGGCGGAGATCGAGGGTGGCGGCGTAGTTGCCGTCCATCACCCAGCGCTCGCCGGCGGCGAGCGCCGCGACCTCGGCCCGGAAGGCCGCCTCGTCGGCGGGGATCCAGCCGGGGCGCCAGTAGTGCCGGTCGAGGTGGATCAGCGGCAGGTCGAGCCGGCGGGCGACCGCGCGGGCGAGCGTGCTCTTGCCGGCGCCCGAACTGCCGACGACCAGGATGCGGCGCATCGCAGGACGGTACCGAGAGGGGACGCCGGTTTCAGGCCCCGGAGGGCCGAGGGGCGGTGACGTCGTCGACGCGGAACGTCGGCGGCGTCACCGCCGGTCGGGCAGCGTCACTGACGGGTGTCCATCGAGGTCTGCAGCGCGCGCCGCATCTGCTCGCGCGCCTCGTCGGTGGTCTCGGGCTTGGGCTTGGTCGGCATGGGAGTTCCCTTCCAGGGTGCGGACCACCGGGGAGACGGCGGCCCTACGGGCGGTCCTGCTGAGCGCCGGGCGGCGGTCCGGGATCACCGGAGCGGCTCGCCTGGCAGCGTGAGCCCGGGTCGGTCTGACCCTGGAGGGAGGCGGCACCGGGTGTGGCACCACCGCCCACGACCTGCGTCGCGACGCGGCGCGGGGTCGTTTCCCAAGTTAACGTTCAGTTCCACATGCTGCCCACAGTTCCCGCCATCTGGACGGAACTGGCGTGCTCACCGGGCCAGGAAGTGCCAACCCAGCCACCACCAGAAGCCGAACACCCCGATCCGGCCCACCGGCACCGGCCCGACCTCGTACCGCATCACGTACGCGCAGACGTCGCCGAGCGACGGCACCCGCGAACCCGGGCGGCGGGCGGCCCACTCGACGGCCGCGAAGAGCAGCAGGGCGGCCAGGAAGCCGGCGATGGCGACGGTACGCATCATCGCCGGACCAGCCCCCAGAAGGCGGCCAGCCAGCCGAACCAGGCGGCCGAGCGGACCAGCTCGTCGGCGAGCAGCGGGTCCGCCAGCCGAGAGAAGGTGGGGAACTCGCTACCGGCGGAGACCACGAACGTCGCCGCCTCGAAGACGCCGAAGACGCCCGCCGGCAGCACCCACCACACGGCGCCGGGTCCGAGCCGGCGCGGCGCAGGCCGGCGGGGCACCCGGTTGCCCAGCCCCAGCCAGATGAGCGCGCCGCCGGTGCCCAGGGTCCACAGGTTCGCCTGGGTGGAGAAGGACGGCAACTGCCCACCGACCAGGGAGAGACAGGCCAGCACCGGCACCGTGACCACCGGACGGTCCCAGACGCGCGGCAGGTCGACGGTGAGCTCGGGGGGCTGCTCCATCCTCCGATTCTCCCCGCGCTCACCCAGCGCGGGAAGACCAACACTCAGCGGGAGCGCCGGCGGAGATCAGCCGACGATCAGCGCGCCGTCCAGCTCCGCCCGGATGGAGTCCGCCACGTCCTCGGCGCTCCCCGTACCGGTGAATCCGGCGGCGAACCGGTGCCCGCCGCCGCCCAGCGCCACCGCGACCGCGCTCACGTCGACCGCGCCCTTGCTGCGCATCGAGACGGCCCACTCGGCCGGGCCCACCTGCTTGAGCACGCAGGCCACGTCGGCCTCGGCGGTGCACCGCACCGAGTCGATCAGCGCCTCCAGCACGTACGGCCGCTGGTCGTGCCGGGCCAGGTCGTCCTGGGTGGCGTACGTCCAGACCAGCCCGTGGCCCGCCGCGGCGGACGGCTCCAGCCGGGCCCGGCCCAGCACCTCGCCGAAGAGCCGGACCGCGCCGAACGGCCGGGTGTCGAAGACCCGGCGGGAGATGTCGCCCGGGTCGATGCCGGTGGCCAGCAGCCGCGCCGCCAGCTCGTGCACCGCGGGGGTGGTGGCCGCGAACCGGAACGACCCGGTGTCGGTGGTCAGCGCGACGTAGAGGCACTGGGCGATCTGCGCGTCCAGCGGCACGTCGAGCCGGGTGAGCAGTTCGTCGACGACGACCGAGGTGGCCGCCGCCGCCGGGTCCACCAGGTGCACCCGACCGAACCGGGTGTTCGAGGCGTGGTGGTCGAGGACCAGCGCCTCGCCGGCGGTGTCGAGGCGGTCGACCAGCTCACCGAGCCGGGACTCGCTCGCCGCGTCGAAGCAGACCACCAGATCCGGATCCGGGTACGCCCCGGACTCCGGCACCAGCAGGTCGAGCCCCGGCAGCCAGCGGAACGGCTCGGGCACCTCGGGCGGCCCGGGAAAGGTCGCCTGGAGGTGCCGTACGCCGAGCCGGCGCAGCCCGAGCCCGAAGCCGAGCATGCTGCCCAGCGCGTCGCCGTCCGGGTTGACGTGACAGATCAGCAGCACCCGGGCGTCGGCCGGCAGCTCGCGTACCGCCGCGACGGCGGCGACCCAGTCGGACTCGTCCGGGCCGGTGAGCACCGGCCCGGTGAGCAGGTCGCCGGCCGCGCCCGGGGTGCCGGTCACCGCCGGTCCGTGGCCGACGGGGTGCCCTCGTCGTCGTCCTCGGCGTCCTCGTCCTCGTCGTCGTCCTCGGTCCGGTACGGCTGGGCCTCGCCCGCGTACTTGGCCTGGGCCGCCAGCCGCTGCACCTCGGCGTCGGACTGGCGGGCCGCGGCGAGCAGGTCGTCGATGTGCTTGACCTGGTCCTGCACGTCGTCGAGGACGAAGGTCAGGGTCGGCGAGTGGCGCAGGCCGAGCGCCTTGCCGACGGTGCTGCGCAGCATGCCCTTGGCGCTCTCCAGCGCGGCGGCGGTGCTGGCCTGCGCGGCCGCGTCACCGAGCACCGTGTAGAAGACCGTGGCGTCGCGCAGGTCGGCGGTGATCCGGGCGTCGGTGATGGTGATCATCCCGAGCCGGGGGTCCTTGATCTGGCTCCGCACCACCGACGCGACCAGTTCGCGAATGCGCTCCGCGTGCCGGCGTACCTTGGCCGGATCCGTCATCTCCCCCACCTCCAGGGCGTTCTGCTCCCGGCCGGTACGACGGCGCGGGGCACCGCCGGGACCGACCGCCCAACACCTCGAACACTACCCGCGCCGCCCGGCCGGTCGCGCGGCACCGCCGGTGGTGACGGCCACCGGCGGAATCAGTCGTCCTCGCCGTGCAACCGGCGGCGCACCGAGAGCAGCTCCGCCTCGGGGCGGCCGGCCACCAGGCGCTCGCAGGAGTCGAGCACCTCGCGGACGTGGGACGCCTCGGCGGCCACCACGGCCACCCCGATCTCGGCCCGGCCGTGCAGGTCGAGCGCGCCCACCTCGGCGACCGACACCTCGAAGCGGCGCAACGCCGCCACGATGGGCCGGACATAGGATCTCTTGGCCTTGAGCGACCGTGAGTCGCCCGGCAGCAGCAGGTCGAAGACCGCGGTTCCCGTGTACATCGCTTCGGACGATACGGACACCCTCCGACATGATCAAGGGGTTTACGCCGGACGGCGTAAACCCCTTGATCACTGTGTCAGCACCGGATCAGGCGCGCGGCTTCTCCCGCATCTCGAAGGTCTCGATGATGTCGCCGACCTGGACGTTGTTGAAACCGGCCAGCGTCAGACCACACTCGAAGCCCTCGCGGACCTCCGTCGCGTCGTCCTTGAACCGCTTGAGCGAGCTGATCGTGAGGTTGTCCGCCACGACCGCCCCGTCCCGCAGCAACCGCGCCTTGGCGTTGCGGCGGATGATGCCGGACCGGACGATACAGCCGGAGATGTTGCCGACCTTGGACGAGCGGAAGACGTCGCGGATCTCCGCGGAGCCCAGCTCGACCTCCTCGTACTCCGGCTTGAGCAGCCCCTTGAGCGCGGCGTCGATCTCCTCGATGGCCTGGTAGATGACCGTGTAGTACCGGATCTCCACGCCCTCGCGGTCGGCGATCTCGCGGACCTTGTTGGCGGCCCGCACGTTGAAGCCGATGATCGTGACCGCCTCGGACGAGGCGCTCGCGAGCATGACGTCGCTCTCGGTGATCGCACCCACGCCCCGGTGGATGATCCTGAGCTGGACCTCCTCCGGGATGTCGAGGTTGAACAGCGCGTCCTCGAGGGCCTCCACGGAACCGGAGACGTCGCCCTTGAGCACCAGGTTGAGCGAGGTCTTCTCGCCCTCCTTGAGCTGCTCCATGAGCGTCTCGAGGGTGGCCCGGCCGCGCGAGTTGGCGAAGGACGCCGCCCGCCGCCGTGCCTGCCGCTGCTCGGCGATCTGCCGCACCGTGCGGTCGTCCGCCGCGGCGAGGAAGGTGTCGCCGGCGCCCGGCACCGCGGTCAGACCGAGGACCAGCACCGGACGAGCCGGACCCGCCTCGGCGACCTGGTTGCCGTTCTCGTCGAGCATCGCCCGGACCCGGCCGTGCGCCCCACCGGCGACGATGGAGTCGCCCGCCCGCAGGGTGCCCTTCTGCACCAGCACCGTCGCCACCGCACCGCGACCCTTGTCCAGGTGCGCCTCGATGGCCACACCCTGCGCCGGCCCGTCGATCGGAGCGGTCAGCTCCAGCGACGCGTCGGCGGTCAGCAGGACCGCCTCGAGCAGGTCGTCGATGCCGATACCCGGCTTCGCCGCCACGTTGACGAACATGGTGTCGCCGCCGTACTCCTCGGCGACCAGGCCGTACTCGGTCAGCTGCTGGCGGACCTTGTCCGGGTTCGCCTCCGGCTTGTCGACCTTGTTGACCGCCACCACGATCGGCACGTCCGCCGCCTTGGCGTGGTTGAGCGCCTCGATCGTCTGCGGCATCACGCCGTCGTCGGCCGCGACCACCAGCACCACGATGTCCGTCACCTGGGCACCACGGGCACGCATGGCGGTGAACGCCTCGTGACCCGGGGTGTCGATGAAGGTCACCGCGCGGTCCTCGCCCTCGTGCGGGACGTGGACCTGGTAGGCACCGATGTGCTGGGTGATGCCACCGGCCTCGCCGGCCACGACGTTCGCCTTGCGGATCGCGTCGAGCAGCTTGGTCTTACCGTGGTCGACGTGACCCATGACGGTCACCACCGGCGCACGGCTGACCAGGCGGTCCTCCGCGACCTCGGCGTCGAGGTCGATGTTGAACTGCGCGAGCAGCTCGCGATCCTCGTCCTCCGGGCTGACAATCTGCACGTCGAAGCCGAGGTGCTCACCCAGCAGCAGCAGGGTCTCGTCAGAGCAGGACTGGGTCGCCGTGACCATCTCGCCCAGGTTGAACATCTCCTGGACCAGCGAACCCGGGTTGGCGTTGATCTTGTCGGCGAAGTCCGACAGCGAGGCGCCACGGGAGAGCCGGACGACCTGACCCTGACCCCGGGGAGCACCCGAGCTCATGGTCGGAGCCGACAGGTTGTCGAACTCCTGTCTGCGCTGCTTCTTCGACTTGCGACCGCGGGTCGGCCGACCACCCGGACGCCCGAAGGCACCCGCGGCGCCGCCGCCACGACCACGACCACCGGCACCGGGACGACCGCCACCGCCGGCCGGAGCACCCGGACGGAAACCGCCGCCCGGAGCGCCACCGCCGCCACCGGGGCCGCCGCGGTAGCCACCGCCACCGCCGGCGCCACCACCGGGACCGCCACGGAAGCCGCCACCGCCGCCACCGCCACCGGGGCCGCCGCGGAAGCCGCCGCCACCGCCACCGGGACGACCGGCACCGCCGCCGGGACCGCCACGACCGGCACCGGGGCCGCCGGGGCGACCCGTGGTCGGGCGCTGGCTCGGCATGGAAGCCGGGCTGGGACGGGGCGGCATGGAGGCCGGGCTGGGCCGCGGCGGCATGCCCGCCGGGCTCGGCCGGGGGCCACCGGCGGCCGGGGGCCGCTGCTGCTGTCCGCCCTGGATGCCGAACGGGTTGTTACCGGCGCCACGCGCCGGCGGACGACCGCCCGGCCGGGCACCCGGGCCCGGGGCCGGCGCACCGGGACGACCGGCGGCCGGGGTACCCGGACGCGGCGGCACGGCGTTCGGGCCGGGACGCGGACCCGGACGGGGGCCACCCTCGGTCGGGGGCTCCCGTCGAACGTTCTCACGCTGCTGCTGGCGGGCGGCCTGCGCGGCCTTGACCGCGGCCTCCTGCTCAGCCTTCAGCGCGGCGGCGCGCGCCTCGGCGGCGGCCACCTCGATGTCGTGCGCGCTCGCCGGCTTGGCGACCGGGGTCGCCGGCTGCGGCGGGCCGGGGACCGGGCCCTTGGGCTTCGGTCCAGGGGTCGGCGCGGCCGGCCGCCGGGGCGGCATCGGCTTGGCCGAGACCCGGGGGGCACCCGGGGTCGGGGACGGCGTCGGGGTCGGTGCCGGGCTCGGGGCGGCCGCCGCCGGGGCGGCCGGCGCCGAGGAACCACCGGCGGACGCGACGAAAGCGCCACGCAGCCGTCGGGCGACGGGCGCCTCGACGGTGCTGGACGCGGACTTCACGAACTCGCCCATTTCCTTCAGCTTGGCGAGCACTGTCTTGCTCTCGACCCCGAGCTCCTTAGCAAGCTCGTGTACGCGGGCCTTACCTGCCACTGCACTCCTCACTCCGAGGTCGTGCGGGCAGTACCCGCAGCGACCTCACTCGTGCACTTGAAGCCTGGTCATTTCAGGGACTTCATCGTGTGCTCATGTCGGTCGTCCTACCTTGCTAGCGACCCTCGCCCGGTCGGGTTGACCGGACGTAGTGGTTGGCGCATCGAGGTGCTCCGCAAGGGCGCCGTGGTCGAGGACCCCGGTGATGCGCAGCGCACGCCCGAAGGCGCGCCGCCGCACCGCCAGCGCGAAGCAGGCCGGATCCGGGTGCATGTTCGCTCCCCGACCCGGCAGCCTGCGAGCCGGATCAGGCCGGAGGCTGTGACCAGCCTCGTCGCCGACCGCGACGATCCGCAGCAATTCGCTGGCCGGCGCACGTCTCCGGCAACCCACACAGGTGCGCTCCGGCTGCGCGCGTCGTACCACTGGAAGAAGTCTACCCCTAGCTGGTCGAGATCGCGCCGCCCGGCTCCGGGACGTGATCAGCTCCGCCCCGACCGGCCGGGCCGGCCTGCTCCGCGTCGGACCGGATGTCGATCCGCCAACCGGTCAGTCGGGCGGCAAGCCGGGCATTCTGTCCCTCGCGCCCGATCGCCAGCGAGAGCTGGAAGTCCGGCACGGTGACCCGGGCCGTCCGGCTGGCCAGGTCGACCACCTCGACCCGCAGCGCCTTGGCCGGCGACAACGCGTTGCCGACGAAGGTCGCCGGGTCGTCCGACCAGTCGATGATGTCGATCTTCTCGCCGTGCAGCTCGCTCATCACCGCGCGCACCCGCTGACCCATCGGGCCGATGCAGGCGCCCTTGGCGTTGACGCCCTGCGTGGTGGAGCGCACCGCGATCTTCGTACGGTGACCCGCCTCACGCGCGATCGCGCCGATCTCGACCGTGCCGTCGGCGATCTCGGGCACCTCCAGCGCGAAGAGCTTCTTGACCAGCCCCGGGTGCGAGCGGGAGAGGGTGATCTGCGGGCCGCGCATCCCCTTGGCCACGTGCACCACGACACAGCGGATCCGCTCGCCGTGGTTGTAGCGCTCGCCGGGCACCTGCTCGGACTGCGGCAGGACGCCCTCCAGCTTGCCCAGGTCGACGCTGACGATGCCCTTCTCGACCCGCGCCTCGTGCGCCTGCACCACGCCGGTGACCAGGTCGCCCTCGCGGCCCACGTACTCGCCGAAGTGCACCTCGTCGGTGGCCTCCCGCAGCCGCTGGAGGATCACCTGCTTGGCGGTCATGGCCGCGATCCGGCCGAAGTCGTGCGGGGTGTCGTCCCACTCCCGCACCACGGTGCCGTCGGAGTCCACCTCCTGGGCGTAGACCAGGGCCGCCCCGGTCTTACGGTCGATCTCCACCCGGGCGTGCGGCTCGGCACCGTCGGTGTGCCGGTAGGCGGTCAGCAGCGCGGTCTCGATCGCCGCGAGGATCGTGTCGAACGGGATCTCCCGCTCGCGCTCGAGTGCGCGCAGCGCCGCGAGGTCGATGTTCACCTCTCCTCGTCCTCCACATCATCTTCGTCGTCGATGTCGTCAATGTCGTCGTCGGCCTCGTCCGCCTCGTCGATCTCGTCGAGGCGGCTGAACTCGACCTGCACCCGGCCGGGGCCGAGCTCGGCGTACGTGTGCTCCGCGCGGCCGGAGTCGGTCTCCAGCACCACGCGCTCGTCGTCGGCCGCCACCACCCGGCCGGTGACCTGACGGTCCCCGGCAGGCTGCCCGGACGGGCCCCCGCCGGCCCGGGTGGTCACCTTGACCAGGCGGCCCACGTTGCGCCGCCAGTGCCGGGGCAGGGTGAGCGGCCGGTCCACGCCCGGGGAGCTGACCTCGAGCTGGTACTCGCCGGCCACGATGTCGCCGCCGGCCTCCTCGGCCGCGTCCAGCGCCGCCGAGACCGCCCGGGAGACGTCCGCGACGGCGTCCAGGTTGATCCCGCCGTCGGCGTCCACGATCACGCGTACGACGTGCCGCCGGCCGGCCCGGGACACTGACAGGTCCTCCAGGTCGTACCCGACGCCCTGGACGACGGGTTCGATCACCTCGCGCAGCCGGTTGCGCCGGGCGGCGAGGTCCCCGCCCCGGGGTGCGCCCGCACGGTCGCCGCCCCGGGGGCCGTCGGTACGACGGGGTCGCCCCGTCGGCCCCGTCGGCCTGGTGGCACGGCCACGCTGCGTCATCTGGCGCACCCTTCTCCTGTTGTGCGGCGGCCCCGTGGCGCGCCATACCCACACGCCACCGGGGCGAACGCGCCGGTGGCTGCGCAGAGCGTAACGCGCCGGTCGGGCGGCGGGCCGGGCGGCGCACCGACGCCGGTCGCCCACCTGATGACGGAGATGGTGTTGACTTGTCCGGTGGCGACGGGCAGAACGACTGCGTACCGCGGTGGACCGGGGCAAACCCGGCGGGCCGTGCTGCGCGCGGGGGCACTCCTGACGGCGGGCGGCGCGACCCTGCCGCTGACTGGCTGTGATCTTCTCGACCGGGACGAGCCGGTTCCGCCGCCCGACCCGCTGGAGCCGCTGGCCGGCGAGGCACGCGAGCTGGCCGCCCGGTACCGGGCCGCCGTGGCCGCCGATCCGGGGCTGGCCGACCGGCTCACCCCGATCGCCGACGCGCACGCCGCGCACGCCGAGGAGATCCAGCGCCTGATCGGGCGCCCCGCGCCCAGCGGGTCCCCCGCCCCGGGCGCCACCGGGGCGACCGGCGACCGGGACGGGCTGCTCGCCGGGCTGCGGGCGGCCGAACAGCGCGGCCGGGAGTCGGCCGCGAAGGCGTGCGCCGCGGCGCCGGCCGAGCGGGCCGCGGTGCTCGGCTCGATCGCCGCCGCCCGGGCCACCCACGTGGAGGTGCTGAAGTGACCCGGCGGCAGGCCCCCACCGACGCCGGCCAGGCGCTGACCGCGGCGCTGACCGCCGAGTACGCGGCGATCTTCGCGTACGGCCCGATCGGGGTACGGCTCACCGACGCGGCCCGCCGCCAGGCCCGGGCGGCCGAGGCGGCGCACCGGGCCCGGCGCGACGCACTGGTGCTGCAACTGAGCGCCGGCGGCGCCCAGGTCCCGGCGGACCGGGCCGGCTACGCGTTGCCCTTCCCGGTCACCGACCGGGCCGGCGCGCTGCGGCTGGCGGTGGAGATCGAGGAGCGGACGGCGGCGTTCTGGCGGGCGGCGTTGCCGGTCACCACCGGCGCGGACCGGACCCGGGCGTTGAACGCGCTGACCGACTGCGCCCTGCGGGCCACCCGCTGGCGGCGCACGGCGGGGGTGTCGCCGGTCACCGTGGCCTTCCCCGGCCGGCCCACCTGAGCGCGGCGAGTGCCGTTCCGGTTGCGGTCCGCATACCAGGTATGCATACTCCGGAGCCATGTCCATCCGCCACGGCCTGCTCGCCCTGCTCGAGCGTGGCCAGATGTACGGCTACCAGCTCCGGGCGGCGTTCGAGGAGTCGACCGGCTCGACCTGGCCGCTGAACATCGGGCAGGTCTACACCACTCTCAACCGGCTGGAACGCGACGGGCTGGTCCGTTCGCTGCCCGAGCACGAGGGCGGGCAGCGGCCGTACGAGATCACCGACGCCGGGCGGGCGGACCTGACGCTCTGGTTCGCCACCCCGATCAGCCGCGCCGACCGGCCCCGCGACGAGCTCTCCATCAAGCTGGCCCTGGCGCTGACCACCCCGGGCGTCGACGTCCGGTCCGTGGTGCAGACCCAGCGCAGCGCGACCATGCGCACCCTGCAGGAGCTGACCCGGTTGAAGTACGCCAGCGACCGGCCGGAGGACCTGCCGTGGCGGCTGGTGCTGGACGCGATGGTGTTCCAGGCCGAGGCGGAGATCCGCTGGCTGGACCACTGCGAGACGAGCCTGGTCCGGTACCGCCCGGCCCCGCCCGCCGACCCGTCCGGGCGGCCCGGGGCGGTGCGGCACGACGACCAGGAGGTCCACCGGTGAGCGGCGGCCGGCCCGACCGGGTGGGCGTGCGGTGAGCGCGGCCGGCGAGCCGCTGCTCGACCTGCGCGAGGTGCACCGCACCCACGGCGGCGGCGAGGCCGCCGTGCACGCGCTGCGCGGGGTGAGCCTGACCGTCCACGCCGGCGAGCTGGTCGCCGTGATGGGCCCCTCCGGCTCCGGCAAGTCCACCCTGCTGACCCTGGCCGGCGGCCTGGACCGCCCCACCGCCGGTGAGGTGGTGGTCGAGGGGCAGTCGCTGGGCGCGCTCGACCCTCGCGAGCTGGCCCGGCTGCGCCGCCGCCGGATCGGCTACGTCTTCCAGGACCTCAACCTGCTGGGCAGCCTCACCGCGGCGGAGAACGTCGCGCTCCCGCTGGAACTCGACGGGGTGGGCGTACGGGCGGCGCGCCGGGCGGCGCTGGCCGCGCTGGACGAGGTGGGACTGACCGGGCTCGGCGGGCGCTTCCCCGACCAGATGTCCGGTGGTCAGCAGCAGCGGGTGGCGATCGCCCGGGCGCTGGTGGGCGAGCGGCGGCTGGTGCTGGCCGACGAGCCGACCGGGGCGCTGGACTCGCAGACCGGAGAGGCGGTGCTGCACCTGCTGCGCCGGCGGGTCGACGCGGGGGCCGCCGGCGTGCTGGTCACCCACGAGGCCCGGCACGCCGGTTGGGCCGACCGGGTGGTCTTCCTGCGCGACGGGGTGATGGTGGACTCGACCGCCCCGCTGGGCGGCGTCGAGCAGCTGCTCTCCGGCAGCGGTCGGTGAGGCGGCCGCCGGTGCGGCGTGGCGGCGAGCGGATCGCCGAGGCGGTCGGGTCGTGGCGGGCCGCGCTGCGGATCGCCCGGCGGGAGGCGGGCCGGGCGCGCCGGCGTACCGCGCTGGTACTGGCGATGATCACTCTGCCGGTGCTGGCGCTGACCTTCGTGGCGGTCAGCTACGACATGTCCGCGCTCACCCGCGGCGAACACGCGGCGCAGCGGCTCGGCGCCGCCGACGTCGAGCTGCGCTGGATCGCCGACGGCGCGGTGACCCAGGACCCGTGGGGCGAGAGCCCGCACCCGGTGGGAGACGACCCGCCGCGCAGCGGCCGGGTCACCGCCGAGGAGCTCGTCACGCTGCTGCCGCCCGGCAGCCGGGTCGCCCGGGTGCGCTGGTGGGTGCCGTTCGAGGCGCGGGTCGACGACGAACTCGTCTCCTTCAACGGCCGCTCGCTCGACCTGGCCGACCCGCTCGCCGGGTCGACGGCCCGGCTGCGCGCCGGCCGGGCGCCCGCCGGCCCGGACGAGATCGCCGTCAGCCCTCGCGCGCTGCGCCGCCTCGGGGTCGAGGTGGGCGGGAAGGTCACCCTCGCCGACGGTTCCCGCGGCTACACGGTGGTCGGCGTGGTGGAGTTCCCCGACGACCTGACCGAGGTGGTCGCGCTGCACCCGCAGGGGGCGCCGCCGCCGGCGAGCGCGGCCGAGGAGTCCTGGCTGGTCGACCTGCCGGGGCCGGTGGACGCGACGCTGACCGACCGGCTCAACGCGCGCGGGATCACGCTCACCGCGCGGACCCCGGTCCCCGGCGCGACCCTCGCCGAGCCCGACCTCAGCCGCATCCCGGTCACCGGGGACGCCGAGGAGACCGGCACGATGGTGCTGGTCAGCGGGCTCGGCCTGCTGGAGGTGGTGCTGCTGGTCGGGCCGGCGTTCGCGGTCGGCGTACGCCGGCGGCGCCGGGACCTCGCCCTGGTCGCGGTCGCCGGCGGCGACGCCGCCCACCTGCGCCGGATCGTGCTCGCCGACGGGGTGGTGCTGGGCGTCGGCGGCGCGGCCCTCGGGCTGCTGCTCGGCGTCGCCGCCGCGTTCGCCGGCCGGCCGGTGGTCGAGCAGTACCTCTTCGGCGCCCGCGCGGGCGGCTACCGGGTCTTCCCCGCGGCGCTGGCCCTGATCGCGGCGGTCGCGGTGCTGGCCGGGGTGCTGGCCGCGCTCGCCCCGGCCTGGGCGGCCGCCCGGCAGGACGTGGTGGCGGGGCTGGCCGGGCGGCGCACCGTGCCGCCGCACCGCCGCCGCTGGCTCGTTGTCGGCGTGGCGCTGACCGTCCTCGGGTCGGCGATCGCCGCGCTCGGGGCGCAGCTCGCCGGGCCGACGGTGATCCTCGCCGGGCTGACCCTCGGCGAGCTGGGGCTGGTCTTCGCCACGCCCACCCTGATCGGGCTGCTCGCCCGGATCGGCCCGGCGCTGCCGCCGGCCCCCCGGATCGCGCTGCGCGACGCCAGCCGCAACCGCTCCTCCACCGGGCCGGCGATCTCCGCGGTGATGGCCGCGGTCGCCGGTAGCGTCGCCCTCGGCGCCTACGTCGCCAGCGACGACGCGCGCACCCGCGCCGGCTGGCAGCCCGGCGTCCCACCCGGCCACGTGCTGCTGCTGCGGTCCGTACCGCCGGGCGGGGCGGCCCCGCCACCGGTGGCCGCGGTCGCCGACCGGGTCCGGGCCGTGCTGGCCGCCGACTCGGTCGCCCCGCTCGACGTGCCGGTCTGCGCGACGTCCGGGCCCTCCCAGGACTACTGCAGCGTCGCCGCGATGCTGCCGCCCGAACGGGTCTGCCCGTTCGAGGCGGAGGTGTTCCGGTCGGCCGCGCTCCGGCAGCGCGCCCTGGCCGACCCCCGCTGCACGCGGCCGACGCAGAGCCCCGAGGGGATGTACCTGCCGGCGGTGGTGGACGACGGGGCGGCCCTGCCGGCGCTCACCGACGCCCCGGCGGACGAGGTGGCCCGGGCGACGGCGGTGCTGCGGGCCGGCGGCGCGGTGGTGACCGATCCGCGCTACCTGGTCGACGGCACCGTGGCCCTGACGGTCGACCGGACCACCGACGGTGCCGATCCGCCGGTGACCACCACCGCGACCGTTCCCGGGTACGTGCTGCGCGGTGGCCTGCCGGTCGACCGGCTGGTGCTCTCCGCGCCGACGGCGGCGCGGCTCGGCCTGGCCGTCGAACACCTCGGCTGGGCGGTGGAGACCGACGACGCGCCGAGCGCCGCCCAGCAGCGGCGCCTCGCCGCCGAGCTGCGGCCGCTGGCGCCGGTGCTGGTCCAGGCGGAATCGGGACCGCCGGCGTCGGACCAGCGGCCGCTGCTGCTCCTGCTGGCGCTCGGCTCCGGCGTGATCACCCTGGGCGCGGCCGGGGTGGCCACCGGACTCGCCGCCGCGGAGGGCCGCCGGGACCTGTCCACCCTCGCCGCCGTCGGCGCCAGTCCCGCGCTCCGCCGGGTGCTCTCGCTCTGCCAGGCCGGGCTGATCGCCGGTCTCGGCTCGGTGCTGGGCATCGTCGCCGGGCTCGGCTCGGCGGTGATCATCCTGACCTCGATCAACCGCCAGTACGCCGCCGATTGGCCGGTGCAGCCCCCGTACCCGGTCGTGGTGCCCTGGCTGACCCTCGGGGTGCTGGTGGTGGTGCCGCTGGTGGCGATGCTCGGCGCGGGCCTGCTCACCCGGTCCCGGCTGGCGGTGGAGCGACGGCTGGACTGAGCGCGGCCCTCCGGGGGTGTTGCCGGACCCGCCGACCCGGCAGACTGGCGGCGTGTCCGTTCTGGGAACCCTCACTCGCCGACTCGGTCACCACGCCTGGTTCGGGGCCACCATGCGCCTGCTCGTCCCCGCCGACCGGATGGTCGGACGGCTCACCCGGGGCCGGGTGGTCGCGCTCGGGCTGATCCCCTCGCTGGTCATCACCACCACCGGCCGCCGCTCCGGCAAGCCCCGCAGCAACCCCCTGCTGTACGTGCCGGACGGCGACGCGTACGTGGTGATCGGGTCGAACTGGGGGCAGCAGCACCAGCCGGGCTGGGCGATGAACCTGCTCGCCGATCCGGCCGCCGAGGTGGACCTGAAGGGGCGTCGGGTCGCGGTCCGCGCCGAGGTGGCCACCGGCGGCGAACGGGACCGGCTGTGGCGGCTGCTGGTCACCGAGTGGCCGGCGTACCGGACGTACGTCGAGCGGGCCGGCGACCGGGAGATCCGCATCTTCCGGCTGGTGCCGACCGGCGGGCCGGTCGGCGACGCCCCGGCCTGACCCGGGCGCGGCGGCCCGGCGCGGCGGCCGGCGCTGACTAGGGTGCGGTGTACCGACGGTGCGCGGACCGTGACGGAGGTGGTACCCGGTGGGCGTCGGCAGCACCGAGATCGGCACTGAGGAGCACCTGGACGATCCACGGTGGAGGGTCGCCGAGCGGGTGGCCGAGGCGGCCCGGCGGCGGTTCCCGGCGGACATCCTCGCGGTGGCGGTGCACGGCCCGCTCGCGCACGGCGACGACGACGGCGGCGGGGACCGCGAGGTCGGCCTGCTGCTCGCCACCTACCGGCCGGGGGCCGGCCCGGAGCCGTCGACCCGGCGGGTGGACGGCGTGCTGGTCGATCTCACGGTGGTCGGCGCAGAGGAGTACCTGCGGCAGGCCCGGGCGCTGACCGCGCTCTGGCCGTTGACCGCCGACCGGTACGTCACCACCACCGCGCTGTACGACCCGACCGGCTGGCTGCGCACCCTGCGCGACGAGCACCTCGGCCGGCTGGCCCGGGCCCGGCCGGCGGAGTTCAGCACCGCCGCCCGGCAGGCCTGGTACCGGGGCTGCGCGGCGCACGCCCGGGCGGCCCGGCTCGCCGAGTGGTACGAGACCGACCAGGCGCTGCTGATGCTCGGTGAGGCGCGGCTGGCCGCGGCGACGGTGACCGGCCTGCTCACCCGCACCTACTTCCGCGACCCGGGCGACGCGGTACGCCGCACCGGGCTGGCCGGCGCCGACATGACCGAGGTCGGCACGGTCCTGCGCCGGCAGGCCGACGAACTGGCCGCCCGCGGGCGCCCGGTCGACGGCACCGTCGACGACCTCCTCACCGGCTGACCCACCCCGCCCCTGTTCCTGCACGCGCTCTTTCACGGAAAGAGCGCGATGAAGGCCCGGGGGCCCGCGGTCAGGCGATGTTGGATTGGATGCCGATGAGGGTGCCGACGAGGTAGGTGGCGCCGGCGGCGGCGGCGCCGAGCAGCAGTTGGCGCAGGCCGCTGGTCCACCAGGGGCGGTAGGTGAACCGGGCGACGAGCGCCCCGGCCACGAAGAGCCCCACCCCGCCGACGCCGAGCGCCAGCCAGAGGCTGGTGAAGCCGAGCAGGTAGGTCAGCAGCGGGACCAGCGCCCCGACGGAGAAGCAGAGGAACGACGAGATCGCCGCCGACCAGGGGCTGGGCTGCTCGTCGGGGTCGACGCCCAACTCCTCGCGGACGTGCATCCGCAGCGCCTCCTCCGGGTTGCGCCGGACCGCCTCGGCGACCTGCGTGGCGAGGTCGCGGGGCAGGCCCCGGGCGACCCACGCGTCGGCCAGCTCGCGGGCCTCCGCCTCCGGATGCCGCTCCAGCTCGCGGCGC
This sequence comes from Micromonospora sp. URMC 105, assembly GCF_051386295.1. NCBI lineage: Bacteria > Bacillati > Actinomycetota > Actinomycetes > Micromonosporales > Micromonosporaceae > Micromonospora > Micromonospora sp. URMC 105. Next base: position 16,184 of record NZ_JBPQTL010000065.1, read on the forward strand.
TCCTTGGCGACCTCGGCGGCGACCTGCTCGTTGGCGGAGCGGACGCTGGTGTACTCCCCCAGCCCCATCGAGATCGCGCCGGCGACCAGGCCGGCCGCGCCGGTGAGCACGATGCTGCGCGGCGAGACGCCACCCCCGCCGACGCCCGCGATCAGGGCGATGTTGGTGACCAGCCCGTCCATCGCGCCGAAGACGGCCGGCCGCAGCCAGCCGCCCGAGACGTCCGCGTGGTGCGCCTCGCGCAGCGCCGCCGGGGTCTCCGTCACGGCAGGGTGAGGATCTCGTAGCCGTCGTCGGTGACGACGATGGTGTGCTCGAACTGGGCGGTCCACTTGCGGTCCTTGGTGACCACCGTCCAGCCGTCGTCCCACATGTCGTACTGGTAGGTGCCGAGGGTGATCATCGGCTCGACGGTGAAGGTCATCCCCGGTTCCATGATGTCGGTGGGGCGCGGGCTGTCGTAGTGCGGCACGTAGAGGCCGCTGTGGAACGCCTCGCCGATGCCGTGCCCGGTGAAGTCGCGCACCACCCCGTAGCCGAACCGCTTGGCGTACGACTCGATGACCCGGCCGATCACGTTGATCTGCCGGCCCGGCCGGACCGCCTTGATGCCGCGCATCATCGCCTCGTGGGTGCGCTCGACCAGCAGCCGGGCCTCCTCGCTGACCTCCCCGACGCAGAAGGTTGCGTCGGTGTCGCCGTGCACCCCGTCGAGGTACGCCGTGACGTCGACGTTGATGATGTCGCCGTCCTGGAGCACCGTCGAGTCGGGGATGCCGTGGCAGATCACCTCGTTGAGGCTGGTGCAGCAGGACTTCGGGAAGCCCTTGTAGCCCAGGGTCGACGGGTAGGCGCCGTGGTCGACCAGGAACTCGTGCACCACCCGGTCGATCTCGTCGGTGGTCACCCCGGGCTTGCAGTGCTCGCCGGCGAGCTGGGTCGCCTGGGCGGCGAGCCGGCCGGCGACCCGCATCTTCTCGATGGTCTCCGGGGTCTGCACGTGCGAGCCACGCCACTGCTGCGGACGCTTCTTGCCCACGTACTCCGGACGGACGATGTGGCCAGGAACCGCTCGCCACGGGGAGAGCGTGCCTGGGGTCAGCGGCGCACGGACGGTCATGGCGACAGCCTATCGCCGGGCCGCGTGGTGACCCCGGCCACGGCCCGGCTGTGCGGGTTGTTGCCGTGCGCATACGGCTGTGCCATTGTGGCTGCGTGGATCAAGGGGGCGTACCTCCCGTGTTCTCCGCGAGCGCGGAGCTCGACGGAGATCACCTCCACGTCGTGGTGACCGGCGAGGTGGACATGGCCACCGCCGACACCATGCTGCAGACCGCCCTGCGGGAGCCCGCCGCGCGGGTCACGCTGGACCTGCGGGCGGTGACGTTCTTCGACTCGGCCGCCATCCACGCCGTCGTGCAGCTCGCCCAGCGCGTCCCCGACCGGCTGGCCGTGCTGCCGTCGCGGCAGGTCGCCCGGGTGCTGGAGATCTCCGGCCTCGGCGAACAGGACTGGCTGCGCCGGGAGTGACCCCGCGCCGGGTGCGCGGGGGCCGGGCTCAGTCGCGCAGCCGCCGGGTCAGCCGCACTTCCGTCCCGTCCGGGGTACGGCGCACCGACAGCTCGCCCAGCGCCTGGATCAGCGCCAGCCCCCGGCCGCGGAAGCCCGCTCCCGTCGACTCGCGCCACTGGCCGCTGTCGCGCACGGTGGCCACCACCGTCCGGTCGGCGATGGTCACCTCGACCTCGATCGTCGCGTCGGCGGGCGCCACCGGATGCTCGATCGCGTTCGCGGCGGCCTCGGAGACCGCCACGGTCAGGTCGAACAGGTCGGTCTCGCCGACCTGGTGGGCGAGCAGGAAATCCTCCAGCCGCTTGCGCAGCACGCTGAGCCGGGTCGGGTCGGCCGGCAGCCGCAGCGCGAACCGGTCGAGTTCGGCGGCCTCCAGCGCGAGCACCGCGACGTCGTCGCGCCGGGTCCGCTCGGCGACCCGCTCCACCACGGCGTCGACCAGGTCGGCGACGTGTTCGCCCCGGACGGCGGCGTCCCGGCGGAGCTGGGCCAGCGCCTCGTCGATGTCGACCTGCCGGTCCTCGATCAGCCCGTCGGTGTAGAGCAGCAGCCGACCGCCGGGGGCGAGTTCGCCCTCGACCGTCCGGTAGGTGGTGCCGGCGATGGCGCCGATGGGCGGGCCGAGCGCCCCCTCGTGCAGGAACGCCACGTCGTCTCCTCGGATCAGCAGGGGGGACGGATGGCCGGCGCTGGCGTACCGCAGCCGGCCGGTGCGCGGGGAGAACCAGAGGCACACCACGGTGGCGAACGACTGGTGCTCGGTCGAGCCGACCAGCCGGTTCAACCGGGTCAGCGACTGCCCGGGGTCGTACCCCTCCAGCAGGTACGCCCGCAGCCCGTTGCGCAGCTGGCCCATGGCCGCGGCGGCCTGGACGCCCTTGCCGACCACGTCGCCGATGACCAGCACCAGCTCGTCGTCGGCGATCCCGATCACGTCGTACCAGTCGCCGCCGACCTCCACGTCGGCGCTGCCGGGCAGGTAGCGGCTGGCCACCACCGCGCCGGGCAGCTGGGGCAGCGTCCGGGGCAGCAGGCTGTGCTGCAGGGTGGTGGCGATGCGGTGCTCGGTCTCGTAGAGCTGGGCGTTCTCCAGGCGTACCCCGACCAGGCGGGCCAGTTCGGTGAGCGCGGCCTGTTCGGTGCCGTCGCCGTCGCGGTGCCACACCCGCAGCTCGCCCAGCTGCGCGCCGGTGGTGCCGGTCAGCGGCAGCAGGTGGGACGGCTCGGCCGGGACGTCCCCGCCGCCGTCGACCTCGAAGCGGGCGCCGGCGGTGGTGACGAGCACCCGGGCCGCCTCGGCGAGTCCGAGCGCGTGCCGGGCGGCCACCTGCACCACCTCGCCGGTGGAGCGGGCGGTGTTGACCGCCACCGCCGCGTCGGCCAGCGCCCGGAGCCGACGGATGATCTGCCCGCGCAACTGGCCCAGCTCGACGTTGGCGCGGACCCGGGCGGTCAGCTCCTGCCCGGAGAAGGGCTTGGTCAGGTAGTCGTCGGCGCCGACGGCAAGCCCGGCGACCGCCTCGGCGGAACCGGCCCGGGCGGAGAGCAGCACGATCGGCACGTGCCGGGTCCCCGGGTTCGCCCGCAGCGCCCGGACCAGGCCGAAGCCATCCAGCCGGGGCATCATCACGTCGGAGAGCACCAGGTCGAAGGAGCCGGCCACGGCCTGTTCGAGCGCCGCCACGCCGTCCGGTACCGCCACCACCTCGTACGACGGGCCGAGCAGCCGGGTGACGTGTTCGCGCAGGTCGGCGTTGTCGTCGGCGAGCAGGATCCGCCCGGCCCGCCCGTTCACCGCCTGCCCGGCCGGCTGGGGCGGGAGCGCGACGTCGCCGTCGTCGCTCCAGATGGCGGTCTCCGCGACGTAGAGCGCGGCCTGCTGCGGCTCGGCCAGTGGGGCCGGCGCGCCGCTGGTCACCCGGTCTGCGGGCAGGTGCCCGTGACCGAACGGAACGGTCACCGTGAAGGTGCTGCCCTCGTCCAGGCGGCTGCTGACCACCACCGTGCCGCCGTGCATCTCGACCAGCTCGCGGACCAGCGCCAGGCCGATCCCGGTGCCCTCGTGGGTACGCGAGCGCACCCCCGGCACCCGGTGGAACCGCTCGAAGACGTGCGGCAGCTCCGCGGCGACGATGCCGACACCGGTGTCGCTGACCTCCAGCCGGGCGGCGCCGCCGACCGCGCGGATCCGCACCCGGATCTCGCCGTCGAAGGTGAACTTCAACGCGTTCGACAGCAGGTTGAGGACGATCTTCTCCCACATGTCGCGGTCGACGAAGACCGGCCCGGGCAGCGGTGGACAGTCGACCACCAGGCGCAGCCCGGCCCGCGCGGTGGCGGAGCGGAAGGTGCTGGCCAGCCGGGAGGTGTAGTCGGCCAGGTCGGTGGGCTGGTAGTGGGCGGCCAGCCGGCCCGACTCCAGCCGGGAGAAGTCGAGCACGGTGTTGACCAGCTTGAGCAGGCGCAGCGCGTTGCGGTGCATCACGGTCAGCCGGTCGATGTACGCCGGCGGGAGCGCCGCGTCGGCGAGCAGGTCCTCCAGCGGCCCGAGGACCAGCGTCAGCGGGGTGCGGAACTCGTGGCTGACGTTGGCGAAGAAGTTGGTCTTGGCTCGGTCCAACGCGGCCAGCTCGGCGGCGCGGGCCCGCTCCTGCTCGTACGCCCGCTGCTGCCCGACGGCGCGGGAGATCTGCGCGGCGACCAGGCCGAAGAAGTCGCGGTACTCGTCGCCGAGGAGGAGCTGCCGGGAGACCCCGACGACCAGCACCCCGGCCGGCTCGTTGGTGGCGGTCAGCGGCAGCGCCAGGGCCCGGTCGGCGGCCTCGGGCGGCACCACGCCGAGCAGGTCGGCCACGTCGATCTCGGCGGCGACGCCGTCCTCGGCGACGCCGAGCAGCACCGGCGACGGCTCGGCGGGGACGCTCGCCGCGTCGCTGCCGCTGCATCCGGCGAGGGCGAGCTGCCCGGTGTCGTCGTAGAGCCGGATCCGGGCGAAGGGGATGTCGGCCCGGTACCCGTCGAGCACCTCGGCGGCGATCCTGCCCACCTCCGGCACGCTGCGCGCCTCGCCGAGCCGGGAGCCCAGCTCGGCCAGGGCCCGCAGCCGGCGCTCGCCGAGCACCCGGCCGGTGGTCTCGTTGACGAAGCAGAAGACGCCGTTGACCCGCCCGTCGGCCTCGCGGATCGGGTCGTACGAGACGTCGAAGTAGACCTTCTCGACGAAGCCCTGCCGGTCGATGACGAACGGGTGGTCCTTGCCGTGGTACGGCTCGCCGGTGCGCAGCACGCCGTCCAGCACCGGGCCGAGCACGTCCCAGGTCTCCACCCAGTGCTCGCTCGCCGGCTGCCCGATCACGCCCGGGTGCTTGATGCCGATGGTGGGCAGGTAGGCGTCGTTGTAGAAGGTGCGGTGGTCCGGACCCCAGAACATCGCGATCTGGGCGCGGGAGGCGAGCATCATGCTGACCGCGTGGCACAACGCCGGCGGCCAGGTGTCGGGGGTGCCGAGCGGGGTGCGGGACCAGTCGTACCCGGCCAGCCTCCGCCCCATCTCGCCACCGGCGGCGAACGCCTCGGCGAGCTGTGGAGGGAGGCAGCCGTCGCCGGGCCGGCCCGACGAGTTCCGCTCGCCCTTGCCCACCTGGGCCGAGCTCATGCACCCCTCCCGCTCCGGCCGTGCCCCGTGACGCCTCGGCGTTCACCGGCCGCGCCCCGCCTCCTACCCAGGCGGACGAGCAACGTAACGCATGGATACCCACCGACGCTGGTTACCTGGGTCTCATCCTGCCGTCGCCGGCCGGACACCGCTCGCCGGCGGGTCGGGGCCGGCCGGTCAGAAGATCGGGAGGCCGTCGATGCTGGCGGCGTTCTTCCTGCTCCGGTAGGCCGCCAGGTCCTCCTCGGTGCGGCGGGAACCCCACTCGATCAGCAGGTCGCGCTCGCCGCGGTAGTCCATCAGCGGCACCCCGTAACCGCAGGAATCGCTGACCCGCTCGACGGTGACGGTGACCACACTCCGCACGGCGTGCGGGTCGGGCGGATCAGGAAAGCCGGCGAGCAGCGACGGGAAGCCCGGATCGGTGAGCGGGGTGGTGACGCCGCGCCCGTGCAGCCTGACGATCTTGGGTGGGCCGGTGAAGGCGCAGAACATGACGGTGACCCGGCCGTTCTGCCGCAGGTGCGCGATCGTCTCCGCGCCGCTGCCGTGGTAGTCCAGCCAGGCCACGGTCAGCGGATCGACGACGAGGAAGGTGCCGCGCATCCCCTTGGGCGAGACGTTGACGTGCCCGTCGGGGCCGGACGGGGCGGAGGCCACGAAGAAGACCGGCTGTGCCTCGATGAAGTCCCGCAGCCGCCCGTCGATTTCCGGATACACCTTCCCCATGCCGGCCATCCTCGCACCGGTGGCCGAAGGATGGGATGCCCGTTCCCGTCAGGTGGACCGGGCGGCGCGGACCAGGGCGGTGATCGGACGCGGGTCGGCCTCGTTCTCCGGGTGCCACTGCACGCCGAGCAGGAACCGCCGTTGCGGGTCCTCGATCGCCTCGACGACCCCGTCGTCGGCCCAGCCGGTGGCGACCAGCCGCCCCGGGTCGGCGACCCCCTGGTGGTGGTAGGAGTTGACCCGGTCCACCCCGGCCATCACCGTCCCGGCCAGGCTGCCGGGCGCGAACCGGACGGGGTGCGCGCCGTAGCGGCCCGGGGCCGGGCGGTGCCGGTCGTGGCCGACGAGGTCCGGCAGGTGCTGGTGCAGCGCCCCGCCGTGCGCGACCGCCAGCAGCTGCATGCCCCGGCAGATGCCCAGCACCGGCAGGTCGACGGCGAGCGCCCCGGCGAGCAGCGCCAGCTCGCCGGCGTCCCGGTCCGGCCGGGGCTCGGTACGCGGGTCGGGCGCCCGGCCGTACCGCTCCGGGCCGACGTCGGCCCCACCGGCCAGCACCAGCCCGTCGAGCACCCGAATCACGTCGGCGTCCACGTCGTCGGGGGGCAGCACCACGGCCCGGCCGCCGGCCGCGCCCACCGCCCGCACGTACGCCTGCGGCACCAGCGTCGCCGGCACGTCCCGCCACACCGCCCAGCCGGCCGGCTCCACGTACGCGCTGATCCCGATCAACGGACGGCCCACCGGGCCGCGCAAGTTCACAGGGGCGTGACGTAGGCGCCGGTGATGCCGCCGTCCACCACGAACTGCGCCGCGGTCATGAAGGACGCGTCGTCGCTGGCCAGGAAGGCGACCGCGGCGGCGATCTCCTCCGGGGCGCCGAACCGCCCCATCGGCACGTGCACCAGTCGGCGGGCGGCCCGCTCCGGGTCGGCGGCGAAGAGCTCCAGCAGCAGCGGGGTGGCGACCGGGCCGGGGCAGAGCGCGTTGACCCGGATCCCCTCCCGGGCGAACTGCACCCCCAGCTCCCGGGTCATCGCCAGCACCCCGCCCTTGCTCGCCGTGTACGCGATCTGCGAGGTGGCCGCCCCCATCAGCGCGACGAAGGAGGCGGTGTTGATGATCGAGCCCTTGCCCTGCCGGCGCATGTGCGGAATGACGTACTTGCAGCAGAGGTAGACGCTGGTGGTGTTGACCCGCAGCACCCGCTCCCAGGCGTCCAGGCCGGTCTCCAGGATCGAGTCGTCGTCGGGCGGGGAGATGCCCGCGTTGTTGAAGGCCACGTCCACCCGGCCGTGCCGCTGCACCACGCCGTCGAAGAGTTCCCGGACGGACGCCTCGTCGGCCACGTCGCAGGCGACGAACTCGCCGCCGACCTCGTCGGCCGCCCGCTTGCCGGCCTCGGGATCGATGTCGGCGCAGACCACCCGCGCCCCCTCGGCGGCGAAGCGCCGCACGGTGGCCAGCCCGATCCCGCTGCCCGCCCCGGTCACCACGGCCACCCGGTCCTGAAGTCGTCCCTGCACGCTCGTCACTCCTCTGTGCCGATGAACACGTTCTTGACGTCGGTGAAGGCGTGCAGCGCGTCCGGGCCCAGCTCACGGCCGAGCCCGGAGCGCTTCATCCCGCCGAACGGGGTCCAGTACCGCACCGAGGAGTGCGAGTTGACGCTCAGGTTGCCCGACTCGACCGCGCGGGCCACCCGCAGCGCGCGCCCGACGTCGCGGGTCCAGACCGAGCCGGAGAGGCCGTACTCGGTGTCGTTGGCGAGCCGGACCGCGTCCGCCTCGTCGTCGAACGGGAGCACCGACACCACCGGCCCGAAGACCTCCTCCCGCCAGTGCCGCTCGGCCGGCGAGTCGGCGAGCAGCACCGTCGGGGCGTGCCAGAAGCCCGGGCCGTCGGGGCACGAGCCGGTGAAGGCGACCTTTGCGCCGTCGACGTACCCGGCGACCCGGTCGCGGTGCGCGGCCGAGATCAGCGGACCCATCTCGGTCGACTCGGCGGCCGGGTCGGCCACCCGGAAGGCGCGCACGGCCGGTTCGAGGAGTTCGAGGAAGCGGTCGTACACCGTCCGCTGGACCAGGATCCGGGACCGGGCGCAGCAGTCCTGGCCGGCGTTGTCGAAGACCGCGTACGGCGCGGTGGCCGCCGCCTTCGCCAGGTCCGCGTCGGCGAAGACCAGGTTGGCGCTCTTGCCGCCCAGCTCCAGGGTCACCCGCTTCACCTGCGCGGCGCAGCCGGCCATGATCCGGGTGCCGACCTCGGTGGAGCCGGTGAAGCAGATCTTGCGTACGGCCGGGTGGCTGACGAACCGCTCCCCCACCACGGCGCCCTGCCCCGGCAGCACGGTGAACACCCCCTCCGGCAGGCCCGCCTCGACCGCCAGCTCGCCGAGGCGCAGCGCGGTCAGCGGGGTCAGCTCGGCGGGCTTGAGCACCACGGTGTTGCCGGCGGCGAGCGCCGGAGCGAAACCCCAGGCGGCGATCGGCATCGGGAAGTTCCACGGCACGATCACCCCGACCACGCCGAGCGGCTCGTGGAAGGTGACGTCCCACCCGCCCGGCACGGGGATCTGCCGGCCGGTCAGCCGCTCCGGGGCGCCGGCGTAGTAGTCCAGCACGTCCCGGACGTTGCCCGCCTCCCAGCGGGCGTTGCCGATGGTGTGCCCGGCGTTGTGCACCTCCAGCCGGGCCAGCTGCTCCAGGTGCGCGTCCACCACCGCGGCGAACCGCCGCAGCAGCCGCGCCCGGTCCCCCGGCGCCACGCCCCGCCACGTCTCGTACGCCCGCGCGGCCCGCTCGATCGCCGCGTCGACCTCCGCCGGCGAGCTGGCCGGCACCTTACGCAGAAGCTGTCCCGTCGCCGGGTTCCGTACCTCGGTCACCCGCCCCACCCTGCCCTCTCCGCGGTGCGTGCGCAGCTGTCGTCCCGGCGCGTCGCGCCCGTTGCCCGCCGGTCGGCCGGGCGCGGGCGGCCGGCGGGGTCAGAGGCGTTCGAAGCCACGGACCAGTTCCCAGTCCGTCACGGCGGCGTCGAAGGCGGCCAGTTCGACCTTCGCCTGGTTGGCGTAGTGGGCGACCACCTCGTCGCCGAAGGCCTCCTTCGCCACGGCGGAGGACTCCCACAGGGTGAGCGCGTCGCGGAGGGTGGCGGGGACCCGCTCGGCGGCCGGGTCGTCGTACGCGTTGCCGGTGCACTCCTCGCCCAGCTCCAGCTCGCGTTCGATGCCGTGCACCGCCCCGGCCACCAGCGCGGCGATCGCCAGGTACGGGTTGACGTCCGCGCCGGGTACCCGGTTCTCCACCCGCATGCCCTGCCCGTGCCCGACCAGCCGCAGGGCGCAGGTGCGGTTGTCGGTGCCCCAGCGCAGCGCGGTCGGCGCGAACGAGCCGGGCTGGTAGCGCTTGTAGGAGTTGATGTTCGGGGCGAAGAGGACGCTCAGCTCACGCATGGTGGCGAGCAGCCCGGCGAGCACCCGCTGCCCGGTCACCGACAGGTGGGCGGGCCCGTCGCCGAGCATCGCCGAGCGGCCGTCGGCGTCGCGCAGCGAGAAGTGGATGTGGCAGGAGTTGCCCTCCCGCTCGTTCGGCTTGGCCATGAAGGTGATCGACATGCCCTCCTGGGCGGCGATCTCCTTGGCCCCGTTCTTGTAGATGACGTGGTGGTCGGCGCAGGCCACCGCCTCGTCGTAGCGGAAGGCGATCTCGTGCTGGCCGAGGTTGCACTCCCCCTTGGCGCTCTCCGGGGTCAGCCCGGCGCCGGCCATCTCGGTGCGGATGCGGCGCAGCAGCGGCTCCACCCGGGCCGTGCCGAGCAGCGAGTAGTCCACGTTGTACTGGTTGGCCGGGGTCAGGTCACGGTAGCCGCGCCGCCAGGCGTCCTCGTACGAGTCGCGGAAGAGCACGAACTCCAGCTCGGTGCCGGCGTACGCCCTCAGCCCGTGGGCGGCCAGCCGGTCGAGCTGGCGGCGCAGGATCTGCCGGGGCGAGGCGACCACCGGGCCGCCGCCGTCCAGCCAGGCCAGGTCGGCGATGACCAGGGCGCTTCCCGGCTGCCAGGGCATCCGGCGCAGGGTGTTGAAGTCCGGCACCATCGCGAAGTCGCCGTAGCCGCGTTCCCAGCTCGACATCGCGTACCCGTCGACGGTGTTCATGTCGACGTCCACGGCGAGCAGGTAGTTGCAGCCCTCGCTGCCGTTCGCGACCACCTGGTCCAGGAAGAAGGGGGCGTGGAACCGCTTGCCCTGCAACCGGCCCTGCATGTCGACCAGGGCGAGCACCACGGTGTCGATTTCGCCGGCGGCGATGCCGACCCGCAACTCTTCCAGCGTCAACGGCGTTCTGGTCATCAGCGAGTCTCCATCACCAAGGTCTACTGGCAAGCCGGATCACCGTCAATGCCCCGGGGGCGTCGGCGGCAATCCACCGGAGGAGTTCCGATGCGTCGTCGAGTCCTGCTGGCCGTCATCACCGTCCTCGCTCTCTTCTCGGGCTCCGCCGCCGCCCAGGCGGGCGGGCAGCCGCCGCCCGGGCCGGGCACCCCGCCCGGTCCCGGCAACTTCGACTTCGCCGATCCGGAGGTCGTCGCGACCGGGCTGGAGGTGCCGTGGGGGCTCGACTTCCTGCCGGACGGCAGCGCCCTGGTCGCCCAGCGCGACCGGGGTACCGTCGTCCGGGTCCGGCCCGGCCGGGCGCCGCGGCAGGTCGCCCGGATCGCCGGGGTGGTCGCCGGCGGTGAGGCGGGACTGCTCGGCCTGGCCGTCTCCCCCACGTTCCGCCGGGACCGGCTGGTCTACGTCTGCTTCACCACCGCCTCCGACATCCGGATCGTGCGGTTCCCGCTCGAACTGCCGCAGTTCGCGCAGGTCATCCTCAGCGGGGTCCGGCGCGCGTCCGCCCACGACGGCGGACGGATCGCGTTCGGCCCCGACGGTATGCTCTACGCCGGCATCGGTGACGCACTCGTGCCCGCCGACGCGCAGAACCTGGCCAGCCGCAACGGCAAGATCCTGCGGATGCGGCCGGACGGCCGCGTGCCGGCGGACAACCCGTTCGCCGGGTCGCTGGTCTACAGCTACGGCCACCGCAACGTGCAGGGCCTCGCCTGGGACGCGCGGGGCCGGCTCTTCGCCACCGAGTTCGGCCAGAGCAGGTGGGACGAGGTGAACCTGATCGTGCCGGGCGGCAACTACGGCTGGCCGGTCGTCGAGGGCCGCAGCGGCGACCCCCGGTTCCGCGATCCGGTGGTCGTCTGGACCCCGGCGGAGGCGTCACCGAGCGGCGCCGCCTTCGCCGAGGGCACCCTCTTCGTCGCCGCGCTGCGCGGGGCGCGGCTCTGGGCCGTACCGGTCGGGGTGTCCGGCGAAGTGGGCACCCCCACCGCCGTACTGCGCGGCAGCTACGGCCGGCTGCGGACCGTGGAGCGCGCCCCGGACGGCTCGCTCTGGGTGACCACCAGCAACCGCGACGGCCGCGGCACGCCGGCCGCGGACGACGACCGCATCCTGCGCGTGCGGACCGGCACCGGGCAGCCGCAGCCCTCGGCGGTCACGCCGCCCACCGCCGGCCCACGGCAACCGTGAACCGGCGGTGGCGGCGGCGGCTCAGGCCGGTTCGTCGACCGGCGCCGGCCCGGTCGCCGGTGCCGGGTCCTCGACGGTACGGCGGGGACCGGTGAACCACTTCCGCGCCGAGGCGTACCACCAGACGCCGACCAGCAGCAGCACCCCGCCCACGGCGAGCGGCGCGTAGTTCACCGCCGACCAGCTGAAGTCGGCGTTGCCGGGCACCCCGGCGGGGACGATCGGCAGCACGAAGTAGACCGAGATGACGGCGATCTCGATCACCGCGATCCAGCCGAGGATCTTGTACTTCGGGCCGAGCGTCCACGGACCGGGCTGGAACCGGTCCCCCATCCGCAGCCGCAGCGCGATCGGGATGACGAAGGACAGGTAGAGCCCGATCACCGCCACCGACACCACGGCGTAGAAGGCGACCGGGATGCCGGACGGGCTCTCGTAGAGGGCGGGCAGGGTGAGCAGCAACCCGGCCAGGGTGGCCCCGATGATTGCGTTGGCGGGGGTGCCGTTGCGGTCCACCTTCGACCAGAGCCGCCAGCCGGGCACCGCGCGGTCGCGGCTGAACGCGTACGCCATCCGGCTCATCGACGTCACGCAGCTCATCCCGCAGAAGAACTGGCCGATGGTGGAGATGATGATGACGGTCTTGAAGAAGAACGGCGTCAGCGCGGTTTCGAAGATCGCCCCGGAGAACCCGCTCGCCTTGTTGATCGCGTCGACGTCGGTGGCGGCGAAGAGAAAGGCCAGCAGCAGGATCCAGCCGCCGACCGCGGAGTAGAAGATCGACCGCCAGAGTCCCTTGGCGGCGGCCTGGGACGCGCCCCGGGTCTCCTCGGAGACGTGCGCGCAGGCGTCGAAGCCGGTGATCGTGTACTGGGTGAGCAGGAAGCCCAGCGGCAGCACGTAGAACCAGAAGGTCAGCCCGCCGGTGTCGCCGTCGCCGAACCCGGAGTTGTTGAACTGCTCGGTGAAGACGAACTGGAAGCTCTGGTGGTCGTCCGGCACCAGCAGCAGGATCGCCACCACCGCCGCCGCGCCGGCCACGTGCCACCAGACCGAGACGTTCTGCAGCACGTCGATGATCCGGTGCCCGAAGATGTTGATCAGACCGTGCAGCACGAGGATGACCACGAACAGCCCGAACGCCTGGCGCAGTGTCCCGGCCCAACCGTCGAAGAGCGCCGACAGGGTCAGGTTGAGGAAGGTGGCGCAGCCGTAGTCCACCGAGGCGGTGACCGCGACCAGCCCGATCAGGTTGAGCCAGCCGGTGAACCAGCCGTGCACCGGGCGGCCCATCTTCGCCGCCCACCAGTAGATGCCGCCCGCCGTCGGGTACGCCGAGACCAGCTCGGCCAGGCAGAAGCCGATGATCAGGATGAAGAGCGAGATCAGCGGCCAGCCCCAGGAGATGGCGACCGGACCACCGTTGTTCCACGCCTGGCCGAACGTGGTGAAGCAGCCGGCCAGGATCGAGATGATCGAGAACGAGATGGCGAAGTTGGAGAAGCCGCTCCACTTGCGGCGCAGCTCCTGCTGGTAACCGAGTTCGGCGAGCCGTCGGGCGTCGTCGTCCATCGGTTGCTCGGCGGTCGGCGAGGGCGTCATGGCCACAGCACACCTCCCTGAGGTGGTCCCCGGAACGAGTGCGCCCGAGTCTCGTCTCGTGGATCACGGCGGTCAATACGCCGCAAGGCCCGAACTCGCATATTGCGTTGCCGAACCGGGCGTCCCGGCGGCATGCTTGAGCCCGTGACCAGGCCCGATCGCGACGGGCCTGCCCCCGGGCGCTCGGCAACGCCCGGTCCGCGGCGGCGCGGGGTGCTCACCTCTCTCTCACTCGTACGGCGATGCGCCGTACCCGACGAGCCCCCCGCGCCGCCGTCCCTCCGCCCGGTCAGCGGGCCAGGTCGGAGATGAGGTTGACGGAGCCCGCCACGATCACCACACCGAAGATGTACGACAGGACGGCATGGCACAGCACGTTGCCCCGGATGCGGGGATCGTTGATGACCGTGTCCGACACCTGGTAGGTCATGCCGATCGTGAAGGCGACGTAGGCCAGATCGCGGTAGGTGGTCCGCCCCTGCACAGGCTGGCCTTCGAAGCCGATCCCCCCGGTCGTCGATCCGTATTGCAGGTCGGTGTAGCGCAGGGTGAAGACCGTGTTGACGACGGTCCACGACAACAGGACGGTCAGTACGGCGGCGCCGACCAGCAGCATCCGGACCGAGCCGCTCTGCCGGCCGGCGAGGTTGAGCGCGAGGCCGACACCCAGCAGGCTGGCGACGCCCGCTCCTACCAGCAGCACCGCGGCGGTCACCCGCGTCTCGTCCACACGCATGGCGAGCATCTCGGTGTGGGAGCTGTCCGCCCGGATGATGACCGGCCAGACGGTGAGTAGGAAGGCGAGCGCGGTGGCGTCCCAGCCCCCGACCGCGGCCAACTTCCAGTTCATGAACGGCAGGAGCGCCAGAGCGACGGCGAGCCCGATCACGGCGACGAGGACGGCTCGCCGCAGGGCGGGGGCGTGCCAGCCGAGGCATCGGTGATACCAGGTCTCCTCGGGCATGCCGGTCATCGTCCGAGTGTCTCCCATCGCCCCGCACGGCGTGCCCAGAAGGCGCCTCCGAGGCGTTTTCTGACCCCTGCCCACGCGAGAACGTTGAGCGCAACCGAGTAGGCCGCGACCCCGGCGCACCTGGGCCACGTACCGAGCCCGTTCCTCGACGGCCCGGCCGCAGCGGGCCTCCTGCCGAGAACGCCGGCCGCCGGCTCAGGCGAACAGCAGGCCGGCGACCCAGAGGGCGGCGACGACCAGCCCGGCCAGGAACTCCACCAGCATCGACAGTCCGGCCGCCTTGAGGGCCTGCACCGTGGCCGGCCAGGCGAGCTGGTTGCTGCCCAGCCGCAGCCGCTCGGCGCCGAACACGCCACCGACGAAGCCGAGCACCAACCCGACCACCGGGATCACGAAGAACCCGACCACTCCGAGCAGCCCGCCGGCGAGCAGTGAGGAGGTGGGTACGCCGGTCCGCTTGAGGTTGCGCCCCGGCCAGGCGTACTTGACCACGGTCGCCCCGGCGGCGACCACGGTGGCCGCCGCGAGTACCGCCCAGCGACCGGGGCCGGCGCCGCCGAAGAGCGCCCAGACCAGCACGCCGCCCCAGCACAGCGGCAGCGCCGGCAGCCCCGGCACCACCACGCCGGCCAGCCCGGCCAGGATGGCCAGCGCGGCCACCACCGACACCGCCGCCTGCGAGTCCGTCAGCCCCACGCCGCCTCCGCCCGCCCGACCCGCCCGAC
>NZ_JBPQTL010000066.1:0-30955 GCF_051386295.1 Micromonospora sp. URMC 105
GGGGGGGCGGGGGGGGGGCGACCCCCGGCGCCGTGGTCGGCGCCGCCCGGCCCGCCGCTGATGCCGGCGGACACGGGAATACGGGTCCACGGGTGAGTGGCCGGCTGCCCGGCGACGGGCCGGCCGGAGGGCGGGCCCGTCGGGACGGGTGGGGTCGGCCGGTCGGGGGAGATCTCCACGAGTGGTTGAACGCCCGGCGGCGGCGCGGGTGACGAGCGCGACGGGGAAGGAGCAGGGGCGCTCGCGGCGGCCGGTCTGCGCCGTGAGCGCGACCACGTCGGGTGCGCACGCCGGTGATGTCCGGGTGCTGCGACCTCCTGTGCCGGGGGTGGGAGCCCGTGAGGGCCCGGCCACCGGCCCGGTCGGCCGCCGCGAGCGGCCTACGGAGTTCAGGCTAGCGCGGTGGGATGTGGGCCACAATGGGAATATCGAAGCCGATCACGGACCCACGGTAGTCGCGGCAGAGTGTCGGACCTCCGGCGTACCGTTGATGTCATGGCGCTCGACATTCCCCGGCTCGACGGCCGCTTCCAGGTCGTCAGCGAGTTTCAGCCGGCCGGCGACCAGCCGGCGGCCATCGACGAGCTTGAGCGCCGGGTCCGGCGCGGCGACCGCAACACCGTGCTGCTCGGCGCGACCGGCACCGGCAAGAGCGCCACCACGGCGTGGCTCATCGAGCGGCTGCAACGCCCCACGCTGGTGCTCGCCCCCAACAAGACGCTCTGCGCCCAGCTGGCCAAGGAGTTCAGCGAGCTGCTCCCGCACAACGCGGTGGAGTACTTCGTCTCCTACTACGACTACTACCAGCCCGAGGCGTACATCCCGCAGACCGACACCTACATCGAGAAGGACTCCTCGATCAACGAGGAGGTCGAGCGGCTGCGCCACTCGGCCACCATGTCCCTGCTCACCCGCCGCGACGTGATCGTGGTCGCGACGGTCTCCGCCATCTACGGCCTGGGCACCCCGGAGGAATACCTGGACCGTGCGGTCCGGGTCGCCGTCGGGCAGGAGCTCGACCGCGACCAGCTGCTGCGCCGCCTGGTCGACATCCAGTACACCCGCAACGACATGGCCTTCCAGCGGGGCACCTTCCGGGTCCGGGGCGACACCCTGGAGATCATCCCGGCGTACGAGGAGCTGGCGGTCCGGGTGGAGCTCTTCGGTGACGAGGTGGAGAAGCTCTACTACCTCAACCCGCTCACCGGCGACGTGGTCCGCGAGGTCGACCAGCTGGTCATCTTTCCGGCCACCCACTACGCGGCCGGGCCGGAGCGGATGGAGCGGGCGATCCGCGACATCGAGACCGAGCTGGGCGAGCGGCTGGCCGAGCTGGAGCGGCAGGGCAAGCTGCTGGAGGCCCAGCGGCTGCGGATGCGCACCACCTACGACATCGAGATGATGCGGCAGGTCGGCTTCTGCTCCGGCATCGAGAACTACTCGATGCACATGGACGGCCGGCTGCCCGGCAGCCCGCCGCACTGCCTGCTCGACTACTTTCCCGACGACTTCCTCACCGTCGTCGACGAGTCGCACGTGACCATCCCGCAGATCGGCGGCATGTACGAGGGCGACGCCTCCCGCAAGCGGATGCTGATCGACCACGGCTTCCGGCTGCCCAGCGCCGCCGACAACCGGCCGCTGCGCTTCGACGAGTTCCTGGAGCGGGTCGGCCAGATGGTCTTCCTCTCCGCCACCCCGGGTCCGTGGGAGCTGGAGCAGGCCCAGGGCGAGTTCGTCGAGCAGGTGATCCGCCCCACCGGCCTGATCGACCCGGAGGTCGTGATCAAGCCCACCAAGGGCCAGATCGACGACCTGATGCACGAGATCAAGCTGCGCACCGAGCGCGACGAGCGGGTGCTGGTCACCACGCTGACCAAGAAGATGGCCGAGGACCTCTCCGACTACCTGCTGGAGAACGGCATCCGGGTGCGCTACCTGCACTCCGAGGTCGACACGCTGCGCCGGGTCGAGCTGCTGCGCGAGCTGCGCAAGGGCGACTACGACGTGCTGGTCGGCATCAACCTGCTCCGGGAGGGCCTCGACCTGCCCGAGGTCTCGCTGGTCGCGATCCTCGACGCCGACAAGGAGGGCTTCCTGCGCAGCGGCCGGTCGCTGATCCAGACCATCGGCCGGGCCGCCCGGAACGTCTCCGGCCAGGTCCACATGTACGCCGACAAGATCACTCCGTCGATGGCGGACGCGATCGACGAGACCGACCGGCGGCGGGCCAAGCAGATCGCGCACAACGAGGCGCACGGCATCAGCCCGGAGCCGCTGCGCAAGAAGATCCACGACATCCTCGACGACATCTACCGCGAGGCGGAGGACACCGAGAACAGCCGGGTCGGCGGGGCGGTGCGCCAGCTCTCCCGGGGCAAGGCCCCCGTCAAGGAGACCCGCAGCCGCAGCCGGGCCGGCACGGCCGGCCCGTCCCGGGAGGGGATGGCCCGCGCCGACCTGGCGCAGCTCATCCAGGAACTCAACGATCAGATGCTGGCCGCCGCCCGGGAGCTGCAGTTCGAGCTGGCCGCCCGGATCCGCGACGAGGTCGCCGACCTCAAGAAGGAACTGCGCGGGATGGACGCCGCGGGCGTGAAGTAGGGCAGCGGGGGACGGGCGGGATCGAGGCGGCGTCGGCCTGTCCGATCCCCGCCTGCGCCCGTTCGTCGACCGGTACCTCGGCTACCACGGCTCCGGCGACTGCCGGGCGGTTGCGGTGCGCAAGCGAGGTATTGCACTGGGTGACGGTCCTGCGTACCCTCCGTCGTGGGGAGGCCGGGATGCCGTTGTCATCGAGTCCTGTCATTCGACGTGCGCGACTCGGCGCCGAGTTGCGCCAACTGCGCAGACGGGAGGCGCTCACCCTGGAACAGGTGTGTGGGCTGCTGGGCTGGGCCTCCACCTCGAAGCTGTCCCGCATCGAGCTGGGGCAGAGCCGGCCGGACCTCGCCGACGTGCTCGACCTGCTGGACGTCTACCAGGTGCCGTCGCCGCAGCGGGAGGCGCTGATCGTCATCGCCCGCGACGCCGCGACCAGCCGGGGCTGGTGGAAGGCGCTCGGCGAGATGCACGAGCGGCAGCGCACCTACGCCGAGCTGGAGGCGGGGGCGGCGACCGTCGTGGAGTACCAGCCGGCCGTGGTGCCCGGCCTGCTCCAGGCGCCGGGGTACGCCCGGCTGCGGGTGCTCGCGGGCCGGCTGCTGCACCCGGACGTCGACGTGGAGGCCGACGTGCGGGCCCGGCTGGTCCGCCAGGAGGTGCTGCGCCGCCCCGATCCGCCGCGCTACACGGGTCTGCTCGACGAGCGGGTCTGCGATCCGGCCGGCATCCCGGTCGAGGTCTGGCAGGAACAGCTGGCGCACCTGCTCGACGTGGCCGACCTGCCGAACGTGACGATCCGGGTGGTGCCCCGCACGGCCGCCCCGCCCGGCGCGGTGCACGCGCTGACCGCCTACTCCTGCTACTCCTTCCCGGACCCGGCCGACCCGCGCACCGTGATGGTGGAGACGCTGACCAGCGACGTGCGGCTGGTGACCGACGCCGACGTCGCCCGCTACGAGCGGATGACCGGCTGGCTGTCGGAGGTGGCGCTGAGCGCGGAGGAGACCGCGGCGCTGTTGCGCCACCGGGCCGCCGAGGCCGCGAACGGCGCATGGCCGGGCAGCGTCGAGGGGAAACCGGCGGGGCACGCCGGGTGAGGGGTCCTCACCGGTACCGCTGGAAGCCGCCCTCGGAGTCGATCACCTGACCGGTGATCCAGTCCGCCTCCGCCGAGCAGAGGAAGCGGACCAGCCGGGCGGCATCGGCGGGGGTGCCCCAGCGCCCGCCGGGAAAGTGCCGGTCGGCGCCAGCAGATTGTCGCCGCGCGGCCACCGGACCCGGCACCCCCGAACGCGTCGGGGCCGGTGTGCCGCGCGTGCGCCGCACGGTAACCGGCGGGTACGACAATGACGGGCGTGGATCCGCCGGTCAGACCGCGACGTCGACGAAGTGCTCCACCCGGGGCGGGCCGGCGAAGTGCGGGCCGATCAGCGCGCGCCACTTCCCGAACGACTCGGTGGCCCGGAAGTTCTCCTCGTGCGCCTCGACCGAGTCCCACTCGACCAGCAGCACGAACCGGGTGGGGGTCTCGACACCACGGGTCATCCGGACCGACCGGCAGCCCTCGGCGGCCGTGAGCAGACCGCGCGCCTGCGCGTAGGCGGCGGTGAACTCGTCCTCGTGTCCGGGCAGTACGTCGATGAGCGCGACCTCAAGCACCATGACCGAAGCCTCGCACGGCCGGCGGTGGAACCGGACAGGTGGGTCTGGTCCGCCGGCCGGTACGGCCCTAGGGTGATCGCTCGGGCCAGGGAGAGGCGGATCATGCTGGACTGGTTGACCACGGTCGCGTTCACCGTCGCAGGCGTCGGCACGACCTGGGCGGAGCTGCTCGGCTTCGCCACCGGGGTACTCAACGTCTGGCTGGTCGCCCGGCAGCACATCGTGAACTGGCCGGTCGGCATCGCCAACGTGCTGCTGCTGATGGTGCTCTTCTGGACCGCCGGCCTGTACGCCGACGCCGGCCTCCAGGTGGTCTACGTGCTGCTCGGCCTCTACGGCTGGTACCACTGGCTGGTCGGCGGCGAGCGGCGCAGCCGGCTCACGGTCAGCCGGACGAGCCGGCCGGAGTGGGCCGGGCTGGCGGTGGCCGGTGTCCTGCTCACCGGCGGGCTCTGGGCACTGCTGGACCGGGCCACCGACTCGACGGTGCCGCTGGCCGACGCGCTCACCACCGCGCTGTCGCTGCTGGCCACCTACGGGCAGACCCGCAAGCTGGTGGAGAGCTGGTGGCTGTGGATCGTGGCCGACCTGATCTACATCCCGCTCTACGCGTACAAGGGCCTCTGGCTCACCGGCGCGCTGTACCTGATCTTCCTGGCGCTCTGCGTGCTCGGTCTGCGGGCCTGGCGGGCCGATCTGCACCGGGCCGGCACCCCGAGCGTGGTGCCGCCGGGTCCGGCCCCGGTGACGGCGTGAGCGCCCGGCCCGCCGGAGCGGCGCGGCCGGAGTTCCGGCACGGCATGGTGGTCGGCAAGTTCTATCCGCCGCACGCCGGGCACCACGCGCTGATCGAGGCCGCCGCCGCCCGCTGCGCGGCGGTCACCGTGGTGGTCGCCCCGTCGCGCCGGGAGTCCGTCCCGCTCGCGCTGCGGCTGGACTGGCTGCGCGAGGCGCACGCGCACACCCCCTGGGTCCGGTTCGTCGGCCGCTACGACGACCACCCGGTGGACTACGCCGACCCGGCGGCCTGGGACGCGCACTGCGCGGTCTTCCGGTCGGCGCTGGGCGGGCGCCCGGTGGACGCGGTGTTCTCCTCGGAGGCGTACGGCGGGGAACTGGCCCGGCGGTTCGACGCCACGGCGGTCTGCGTGGACCCGGATCGGCGGGTCGTGCCGGTCTCCGGCACGGCGGTGCGGGCGGACCCGGTGCGGTACTGGGCGGCACTGAGCCCGCCGGTGCGGGCCTGGTTCGTCCGGCGGGTGGTGGTCGTCGGGGCGGAGTCGACCGGCACCACCACGATGGCCGCCGCCCTCGCCGCGCACTACGGCACGGCCTGGGTGCCGGAGTACGGCCGGGAGTTGACCGCCCGCAAGCTGGCCCGGCTGCGGGCGCATCGGCCGGCGGCGACGGTCTTCGACGTCACCTGGGACGCCGACGACTTCGTCGAGGTGGTCCGCGCCCAGCAGGCGGCGGAGGACGCCGCGGCGCGCGCCGGCGGCCCGCTGCTGATCTGCGACACCGACGCCCGGGCGACCGCGGTCTGGGAGGAGCGCTATCTGGGCTCGGCGTCGGAGGCGGTCCGGGCGGCGGCCCGCCGGCCGGCGCTCTATCTGCTCACCGACCACGTCGGGGTGCCGTTCACCGACGACGGGCTGCGCGACGGCGCGCACCTGCGGGCCTGGATGACCGAGCGGTTCCGGGCCGAGCTGGCCGGCTGCGGGGTGCCGGTGATCGAGCTCACCGGCCCGCATCCGGAGCGGCTGGCCCGAGCGGTGGCGGCCTGCGACGCGCTGCTGGCGGCCGGCTGGTCCCTCGCGGATCCCCTGGTGACACCCGCCTGAGCAGCACGTCCGCCGCCGCGGCGGGCGCGGACGGCACGACACCTAGCCTCCTAGGAAGCCGTAGCGGAGGTGACCCGTACCGCGTCGGAACGTGATGCTGTCGGCAATCGCGGTACCTGGAGATGCGGTTCTCGGCCGTGATGGGGAACAATGGCCCCCGAGGAGGGGAGTATTCCCCCGCGACGGAGTCGTCAGCACGGTCGACCGCCGAACCTGGCGGCCCGACCCGGCGCCGTCGGTCATCGCCCCGCCTGCGGGTCGCTGGCGGAAGAGACCTCCGACAGTCACCAGAGTCCGCGTCGCCGCCCGTCTCGCCGCCAGTCGGCGTTACGGTGTGCCCGACGTCGCGTGTCTGCCGGAGGAATGCATTGAACGTGTCCGGAGTGGTGTGGGCCGGGACCCTCGTCGTGATGACGGCGGTCCTGCTCGTCGACCTTCTCATCGTCGGTCGGCGACCGCACGAACCCAGTGTCCGGGAGTCGAGCCTCTGGGTCGGCTTCTACGTGGCCCTGGCCCTGATCTTCGGTGCCGGGCTCTGGTTCACCTCCGGGGCGAGCGCGGCCGGCCAGTTCTACACCGGCTGGCTCACCGAGTACAGCCTCTCGGTGGACAACCTCTTCGTCTTCGTGATCATCATGGCCCGGTTCGGCGTGCCCCGGCAGTACCAGCAGAAGGTGCTGCTCGTCGGCATCGTGCTGGCCCTGGTCATGCGCGGCGGGTTCATCGCCGCCGGCGCGGCGCTGATCTCCCAGTTCTCCTGGGTCTTCTACATCTTCGGCGCGTTCCTGATCTACACCGCGGTGAACCTCGCCCGGCAGGGTGAGCCGGACGAGGACGAGTTCAGCGAGAACGTGCTGATCCGGTGGAGCCGCAAGGCACTGCCGATCTCCAAGGACTACGACGGCGCGAAGCTGACCACGCACCAGGCCGGCAAGCGGCTCTTCACCCCGATGCTGATCGTGATGATCGCGATCGGCACCACCGACCTGATCTTCGCGCTGGACTCGATCCCGGCGATCTTCGGCATCACCCAGGAGCCGTACCTCGTCTTCACCGCCAACGTCTTCGCGCTGATGGGGCTGCGGCAGCTCTACTTCCTCCTCGGTGGCCTGCTGGACCGGCTGATCTACCTCAGCTACGGCCTGGCGGTGGTGCTCGGCTTCATCGGCGTGAAGCTGGTGCTGGAGGCCCTGGCCGACAACAAGCTGCCGTTCATCAACGGCGGCGAGCACGTCGGGTGGGCCCCGCACATCCCGATCTGGCTCTCCCTGTCGGTCATCCTCGGCACCCTCGCCGTGGCCACCGCCGCCAGCCTGATCAAGTCGTCCCGGGACCGCCGCCGCGAGCTGGCCGAGGCCCGGCACTGACCGACCCGCGTACGCACGAGAGAGGGGCACCCCGGCCGACGGGGTGCCCCTCTCTCGTGCGTACGGCTCAGACCCGGCGGACGGCGACCAGGGTGGCGGCCCGATCGGCGGGCAGCTGCTCCTCCAGCACCCGGCGTTGCCGGTAGCAGGCGTGCAGCATCCGGCGGTCGCGGCCGGCCTCGGCGGTGACGATGCCGACGTGGTGGATCGGTCGCCCGGGGCGGGCGAAGAAGTACAGGTCGCCCGGGTGCTCCTCGCCGAGCGGCACCGGCGCGGTGGCCTCGGCCTGGTCGTCGGCGTCGCGGGGCAGCGTCACCCCGAAGCGGCGCCAGGCCAGGTGCACCAGGCCGGAGCAGTCGATGCCGTGGCTGGAGACCCCGCCCCAGATGTAGACCACGTCGCGCAGGCGCTCGGCGACGGCGAGCACCTCGCCGGGCTCCGGCCGCCCGGCGGGGAGCGGCACCACGTCCGCCTCGGCGATCCAGGCCGGGTCCGGCCGGCCGGGGACGTGGACCGGGCGCCACCCCTGGACGGGGTCGCCGGCCGGCAGGAGGCGGGTGCCGAGGACGACGCCGGGCAGGGCCACCGGGCCGCCCGGCGCGGTGTGCAGTGCGCTGATCGCGGCGTCGACCACCAGCGGGTCCCCGGCGGGGGTGACCGGGTCGTCGGGGGTCAGCTGGGCGGTGGGCAGCCAGCCGGGGTAGCCGCGCGGGTCGAGTTCCGCCGCGGGCTGCTCGACGGCGACCACGCGGGCCCAGCCGTCCGGGCGCAGTTCGGTGACGAGCACCCGCTCGCCGAGCAGCAGCTGGCTCAGCACGCACTCGCCGACCCGCTGGTCGGTGTCCATCCCGGCGACCCAGGCCGGGATGTCGGTACGCGGGGCGAGGGCGGGGCGGTCGACGGGGCGTACCGCCTCGGGGGTGGCCCAGAGCGTCGCGACGGCGACCCCGACGACGGCCTCGCGGCCCGGTTGCAGCTTCACGTCGACCTCCGGTTCGGGCGGGCGCCTATCCGACCCTATGAAAGAAACCGACGATCATCAACCGCGAGCCTGCACTTTTGCTTCAGTGACCGAGGAGATGCCCAACCCGGGCGCGTCCGGCAGCACCACGGTCGCGCCGTCGTACCGGATGCCGCCGCGCACCGGCGACCAGGCCAGCCACCAGGCGGCGTCCAGGTCGGAGACGGCGGTGGTGCGGTACGCGGCGACCAGGCTGGCCGCCGCCCCGACCCCGACCGCGCTCTCCATCATGGAACCGACGACGGTGCCCATGTCGTGGGCGCGGGCCAGCTCCAGCAGCGTGCGGGCGGTGTGCAGGCCGCCGCACTTGGCCAGCTTGACGTTGACCATGTCGGCCGCCCGGCGGCGGATCACCTCGACCAGGTCGCGGACGCCGAAGACCGCCTCGTCGGCCAGGATCGGCACCTCCACCCGGTCGCTGACCCAGGCGAGCCCGTCCAGGTCCCACCGGGACACGGGCTGCTCGACCAGCTCGACGTCGAGCCCCGCGTCGACGATGCCCCGGATCACCCGGACCGCCTCGCGCGGGGTCCAGCCCTGGTTGGCGTCCAGCCGGATCCGCACGCCGGGGCCGACCGCCGCCCGCACCGCGCGGACCCGGTCCAGGTCCGTCGCCGCGTCCGTGCCGACCTTGAGCTTGAGCACGTCGAAACCCTCGCCGCGGCGCTGCTTGGCCGCCGCCGCCAGCTCCACCGCGTCACCCGCGGCCAGCGTCACGTCCGTCGGGACGCGCAGCGTCGTGCCGCCGAGCAACCGCGCCAGGGGTACGCCGAGCCGCCGCGCCGCCAGGTCGTGCAGGGCGACGTCGAGCGCCGCCTTGGCCGACTCGTTGCCGGTGACCGCGGTGCGCACCTCCGCGCAGCGGGCCACCACGTCGTCGGCGTCGCGGCCGGCGACCGCGGGGGCCAGCATGTCGCGTACGCACGCCTCGGCCCCGACGACCGACGCGCCGGTCACCTTCCAGACCTGGGGGGCCTCGCCGAAGCCGGACCGCCCGTCGGAGTCGATCACCTCGACCACCAGGGTGTCCACGGTGGTGGTACGGCGCAGCGCGGTGACGAACGGCGTGTGCAGGGGAGCGGAAAGCCGGTGGGTGCGTACCGCGGCGATCGTCATGTGCGGCACCCTATACGCAGACGGGCAGCGGAGGGGGAGGCCGAATGGGCAGGCGGGACTGGGAACTGGTGGGCGCCCCGAACGCGCGCGACCTGGGCGGGCTGCCCACCGTCGACGGGCGCCGGGTGCGGGCCGGCCGGCTCCTGCGCACCCCGGCGCTGGGCCGGCTCACCGACGGCGACCTGCCGGTGCTGGGCAAGCTCGCCCCGGCCTGCGTGGTGGACCTGCGGGACGCCTCCGAGATGGCGGTCGCCCCGGCGGACCGGCTGGTGGGGGAGCCCCGGGTGGTGCACCTGCCGGTCCTCGACCCGGCGCACCCCGTCTTCACGTACGTCTCGGCGCTGCTGCTCGGCCACGACCTGGAGACGTACGACGAACTGGCCCGCGAGGGCACCCCGGCGGCGATGGCGGCGATCTACCGCTGGTTCGTCACCGGGGAGTCCGCCCGGGAGGGGTTCGGCACGGCGGTGCGGCTGGCGGCCGACGCGCAGAACCTGCCGCTGCTGTTCCACTGCTCGGCCGGCAAGGACCGCACCGGCTGGCTGGCGGTGGTGCTGCTCACCGCGCTGGACGTCGACCCGGGGGCGATCCGCGCCGACTACCTGTGCCACAACGAGCTGACCGTCAGCCTGCGCGAGGTGCTGCTGGCGGCGCTGGTGCGGCGGCAGCCGGCGCTGGACCCGGAGACGGTGCGCCCGGTGCTGGAGGTACGCCCGGAGTACCTGGACGCCGCCTACGACGAGGTACGCCGGGTGCACGGCTCGTTCGACGCGTACCTGCGCGACGGGCTGGGCGTCACGGACGAGGTGCGCGAGGCGCTGCGGGACAACCTGCTGGAGTGACGTGCCCCGGTCAGCCGGCCAGGTCGTGCCGGGCCGCCCAGACCCGCGCCGAGATGTTCGCGATCAGCCGGCAGGCGTCGTCCTCGATCTCCTCGCCGGTGGCGCCGCCGTCGGCCAGGTCGGTGGTGGTGCAGACGACGATCACGTACGGCGGGGCGTCGTCCGGCAGGACCACGCCGGCGCCGTGCCGGACCCCGCGTACCCAGCCGTTCTTGTGCGCGATGCGAATGCCCTCGGGCAGCCCGGAGGCCAGGTCCTCGCGGTGCTCCTGGGCCAGCAGGACGTCCATCATGGTCGCGCAGGCGGCCGGGGAGGCCAGCGGTCCCGGACGGGTGGCCCCGGTGGCGAGCCCGCCGAGCAGCGCCGCCAGGTCGGCGGCCGTGACCAGGTTGGTGATCCCGGCGTCCCGGGCGGCGAAGTCCTCGATGCCTCGTCCGGTGACGCTGTGCCGTCCGCCGGCCAGTGCCCAGGCGTGGGCCACCGCGGGCAGGCCGACCCGGCCGAGCACGATGTTGGTGGCCAGGTTGCTGGATCTGGTGATCATCCGGTCGGCGAGCCAGCGCAGCGGCGCGGTCCCACCGACCCGGTCCCACACCGCGTCGTCGTTGTCGTAGTGCTGGGCGCAGGAGAACCGGGGCGTCCCCGGCTGCGCCGAGTCGAACTCGTTGATCACCGGGATCGGCGCGTCGAGGTCCAGCTCGCCCGCCTCGGCGGCCCGGTGCAGCGCGAGCAGCACCGCGACCTTCATCGTGCTGGCGGCGTAGTGGGTGGCGTCGGGCCGGCGGGTCCAGGTCGGGGCCGCGCCCAGCCGCCCCACGTACGCCGAGACGGTGCCGGGCACCCGGTCCAGGTGGGCGTCGAGATCATCCCAGGTCATGCCGAGACGGTAGCCGATCATCGCCCGGCGTGGGACAGCGCGACGCGGGGACGAGCGCCTACCGTGCCGACATGACGGTCGCCGCGTACGACGCCCACGCGGACTGGTACGAGCAGTTCGCCTCCGACACCGCCGCCGACTACATGACCCGGGTCCGCCGGCAGCTCGCCGATCTGCTCGGCCCCGGCCCCGGCCGCTGCCTCGACCTCTGCTGCGGCACCGGTGCGCACGCCGCCGAGCTGCGCCGGCTGGGCTGGGACCCGATCGGCGTGGACCTCTCCGGTGGGCAGCTCCGGCACGCCCGCGCCCGGCTGCCGGTGGCCCGGGGCGACGCTGCCGCGCTGCCGGTCGCCGACGCGGCGCTGCCCGCGGTGGCCTGTGTGCTCGCTCACACCGACGTGCCCGACTATCCGGCGGTCGTCGCCGAGGCGGCCCGGGTGCTGGCACCCGGCGGGAGCTTCGTCCACGTCGGCGTCCACCCGTGCTTCATCGGCCCGTTCGCCGACCGGTCGGATCCCGCGCGGATCGTGGTCGACGGCGGCTACGCCGAGCGGGAGCGCAGCTTCCGGGTCTGGTCGACGCACGGGGTGCGGTCCCGGGTCGGCGCCTGGCACGTACCCCTGGCCGACCTGCTCAACGCGGTCACCGCCGCCGGCCTCACCCTGACCCGGACCACCGAGTCCGGCTCCGGCCCGGTACCGGACCTCTTCGCATGGCACGCGCTCAAACCACGTCCGTCGTGACCCGGCGAGGCACTTTCCGGGACAGCGTGGCTGTCCCGCGCGCCATGGCCACGCTTTCTCGGAAAGTGCGCGGGAGCTGAGGGGGCGGGGACGGGCGGAGCCCGGACCGCAGGGCGGTCCGGGCTCCGGGGGTGTGTCGGGTGAAGGGTCAGCCGGCGTGCTTGCGACGGGCGGCGGCCCGGCCGCGCGCCGTCTGGTCCAGCACCACCTTGCGGATGCGGACCGCGGTCGGGGTGACCTCGACGCACTCGTCCTCGCGGCAGAACTCCAGCGCCTGCTCCAGGGAGAGCTTGCGCGGCGGGATCAGCTTCTCGGTCTCGTCGGAGGTCGACGCCCGCATGTTGGTGAGCTTCTTCTCCTTGGTGATGTTGACGTCCATGTCGTCGGAGCGGGAGTTCTCCCCGACGATCATGCCCTCGTACACCTCGGTGGTCGGCTCGACGAAGAGCTGCCCGCGCTCCTGAAGGTTGATCATGGCGAACGAGGTGACCGCGCCCGCCCGGTCGGCGACCAGCGAACCGTTCTGCCGGGTCCGCAGCTCGCCGAACCACGGCTCGTACGACTCGAACACGTGGTGCAGGATGCCGGTGCCGCGGGTGTCGGTGAGGAACTCGGTGCGGAAGCCGATGAGGCCGCGCGCCGGCACCAGCCACTCCATCCGGATCCACCCGGTGCCGTGGTTGACCAGCTGCTCCATCCGGCCCTTGCGGGTCGCCAGGAGCTGCGTGATCGCGCCCAGGTACTCCTCCGGGGCGTCGATGGTCAGCCGCTCCACCGGCTCGCAGACCTTGCCGTCGATCTCCTTGGTGACGACCTGCGGCTTGCCGACGGTCAGCTCGTAGTTCTCCCGGCGCATCTGCTCCACCAGGATGGCCAGCGCCAGCTCACCACGGCCCTGCACCTCCCAGGCGTCCGGCCGCTCGGTCGGCAGCACCCGCAGCGAGACGTTGCCGATCAGCTCCTTGTCGAGCCGGTCCTTGACCATCCGGGCGGTGACCTTGGCGCCCTTGACCCGGCCGACCAGCGGCGAGGTGTTGGTGCCGATGGTCATCGAGATGGCGGGCTCGTCGACGGTGATCAGCGGCAGCGGGGTCGGGTTCTCCGCGTCGGCCAGCGTCTCACCGATCATGATCTCCGGGATGCCGGCGACCGCGATGATGTCGCCCGGTCCGGCCGAGTCGGCCGGCTTGCGCTCCAGGCCCTCGGTCATCAGCAGCTCGGAGATGCGGACCCGCTGGGTGCTGCCGTCGGTGCGGCACCAGGAGACCGACTGGCCCTTGCTGATGGTGCCCTGCCGGACCCGGCACAGCGCCAGCCGGCCCAGGAACGGGGAGGCGTCGAGGTTGGTGACGTGCGCCTGCAGCGGCGCACCCTCCTCGTACGCGGGCGCCGGGATGGTGTCCAGCAGGGTGCGGAACAGCGGCTCCAGGGAGCTGCTGTCGGACGGCACCGAGCCGTCGGCCGGCTGGGTCAGCGAGGCGATGCCGTCGCGGGCGCAGGCGTAGACGATCGGGAAGTCGATCTGCTCCTCGTCGGCGTCCAGATCGAGGAAGAGCTCGTAGGTGTCGTCCACGACCTCCTTGATCCGGGCGTCGGGACGGTCCACCTTGTTGATGACCAGGATGATCGGCATGCGGGCCTTGAGGGCCTTGCGCAGCACGAACCGGGTCTGCGGCAGCGGGCCCTCGCTGGCGTCGACCAGCAGCACCACCCCGTCGACCATGGTGAGGCCCCGCTCCACCTCGCCGCCGAAGTCGGCGTGGCCGGGGGTGTCGATGATGTTGATGGTGACCGGGTCGGAGCCGTCCGCCGGCATGTACCGCACGCCGGTGTTCTTGGCGAGGATGGTGATGCCCTTTTCCCGTTCGAGGTCCATCGAGTCCATGACCCGCTCGGTGTCCTCGCCGCGGGCGCCGTAGGCGCCGGCCTGCCGCAACATGGCGTCGACCAAGGTCGTCTTGCCGTGGTCG
The DNA here is from genome assembly GCF_051386295.1 of Micromonospora sp. URMC 105. Lineage (NCBI taxonomy): Bacteria > Bacillati > Actinomycetota > Actinomycetes > Micromonosporales > Micromonosporaceae > Micromonospora > Micromonospora sp. URMC 105. The sequence continues at coordinate 14,044 of NZ_JBPQTL010000066.1, forward strand.
ACGTGGGCGATGATGGCGACGTTGCGGAGGTCGGTGCGAAGCTGCATACCCTCCATACTCCTGTCTACGGTTGCCGGGGCACGTGTCGGGGTCACCCCCAGTTGGCCCGGATCTGTGCCGGAACTGCTGTTCCGACCGTTGCGGCGGCTGGCATGCTGGCCCCCGTGTTCATGGGGACCGGATGCATGACCTGCTGACCTCGCTGCAGGGCCTGCCGTCCCTGCTGATCTATGTGATCGCCGCGACGATCGTCGCGGGGGAGACCGCGGTGATCTTCGGTCTGCTGGTGCCGGGCGAGGCGACCCTGTTGCTGGTCGGCTTCTTAGCCTACGCGGGGACGCTCCGGCTTGTTCCCGCGCTGTTGGTCATGACAGGTGCGGCAGTGATCGGAGACACACTCGCCTTCCGGTCCGGCCGCCGCTACGGCCCGCGGCTGCGGGCCGGCGGGCTGGGTGCCCGGGTCGGGCCCGAGCGGTGGGCCCGGGCCGACGCGATGCTCGGCCGGCTGGGCGGGCGGGGGGTGTTCGCCGCCCGCTGGGTGGCCTTCGCCCGCACCCTGGTGCCCCGGCTGGCCGGCGCGGCCGGCCTGCCGTACCGGCGGTTCGCGCCGTGGAACCTGGCCGGGGTGACGACCTGGGTGGGCGGCTCGGTGCTGCTGGGCTACCTGGCCGGCGAGTCGTACGAGACGGTCTCCCGGCTGCTCGGCCGGGCCACCCAGGTGGTGCTGGTGCTGCTGGCGGTGCTGGTGGCGATCGTGCTGGCCGGGCGGTGGCTGGGGCGCAATCCCGACCCGGCGCGGGCGCTGCTGACCCGGGCCGCCGCGCTGCCGCCCGTGCGCTGGGCCACCGGCCGGTACGGCATCCTCTTCTTCCTCATCGCCATGCACCTCGGGCCGGGCTGGGCGCTGCTGCTCAACCTCGGCGCCGGCCTGCTGCTGCTCTCGGCGGCCGGCCTGGCCGTGGCCTGGCTGCTGGAGGCGGTGGTGCGGCTCAGCGGGCTGGCCGTGGTCGACGGCGTGATCGCCGGCTGGTTCGCCGACCGCCGGACCCCGGGCGCGGTGCAGGCGGCCCTGACGACGGTCTCGGTGCTGCGGGGGTCGTTCCTGATCGTGCTGGTGGCGGCGGTGGCCGGGCTGCTCGCCTGGCGGCACCGCCCCTGGCGGGCGGACCTGCTCAGCGTCTTCGGCACGGTCGGGGCGTTCCTCCCGCTGGTGGTCCTGGCGGTGGTGGCCGACGTCACTCCGTCGGCGCGGGCCGCTGTCATGTTCCCGACGCAGAACGCGGTGGTCGCCGCGAGCCTCTGCACGCTCGCCTGGCTGGTCTCCCGCGACGCCCGCTGGCCGGTGGCGGTGGCCGCCTGGACGACGGCCGCGGCCGGCATCGCGCTGCTCGGCGGGGCCCGGCTCTATCTGGGCTGGAGCACGGCCAGCGGGACGGCCACCTCGGTGCTGCTCGGGGTGGCCTGGTCGGCGGTGTTCGTGGTGGCCTGGGCCACCCGGGACCGGGCGGTACGGGCCGCCGGGCGACGGCGCCCCGGTGGGGCGTGATCGCGTCCGCCTCGGCTGTCATCGGTGGGGGCCGGGCCGCGACGCGCCCCGGCCCCCACCCGTCCCCGGACGGTCAGTCCCGCGCGGCAACCGGCTCCGGTCGTGCCGGGGCGTCCGGTACAGGGTCGCGGTGGATGCGGCCCGGCGCCCAGAACCGGTCGCCGAGCAGGAAGGCGAGCGCCGGGACGAGGACCGTGCGCACCAGCAGGGTGTCGAGCAGCACACCGATGCAGACGATGATCCCGACCTGGGTCAGCGTGATCAGCGGCAGCACGCCGAGGACGGCGAAGACCGCCGCGAGCAGGATGCCGGCGCTGGTGATCACCCCGCCGGTGACCCGCAGCGCGGAGAGCATGCCGTCCCGGGTGCCCGTGCTCCGGGCGTCCTCCCGGGCCCGGGTGACCAGGAAGATGTTGTAGTCCACGCCGAGCGCCACCAGGAACACGAAGGCGATCAGAAGGACCCCGCTGTCCAGCGCCGGGAACCCGAGGACGTGGTCGAAGAGCAGCCACGCCGCGCCGAGGCTGGCGAAGAAGGACGCGATGACGGTGAGCACCAGCAGCACCGGCGCGACCAGGCCCCGCAGCAGCAGCACCAGCACGGCGCCGACGAGGAGCAGGATGATCGGCAGGATCAGCCGCAGGTCCTTCGCGTTGGCCTCGGCCGAGTCGTAGGTGGCGGCCACCGTGCCGCCGACGATCGCTCCGGAGAACTCCGCCGCGCCGTCGACCAACGGCGGGGCGGAGCCGGGGACCGCGGCGACCGCGTCCCGCAGCGCCTCGATCGCCCGGTCCGAGGCGGCGGTGCCCGGTTCGGCCTCCAGCACGACGTCCACCTGGGCGATGCCGGCGCCCGCCTCGCCGGGGCGTACGGAGGCGACGCCGGGGACGGCCGTCGCGGCGTCGGTGACGGCCTGTGCCGCCGCGGGGGTGGTGAGCACGGCGACCGGCTGGGTGGTGCCGGCCGGGAACGCCTTCGCCAGCGTCTCCGCGCCGGCGACGGCCTCGGGCTTGACCCGGAACTGCTCGGTCTCGGACAGGCCGGTGCGGATGCCGAGCCCGCCGAGCGCCAGGCCGGCGAGGAGCAGCGTGGCGAGGATCGCCACCGGTGCCGGGCGGCGGACGACGGCGGCGCCGAGGCGGCCCCACAGCCGGCCCTCGGCCGCGGCGCTGCCGGCGCGGGGGACGAACGGCCAGAACAGCCCCCGGCCGAAGATCACCAGCGCGGCGGGCAGGACGAAGAGCGCGGAGAACATGGCCAGGATGACACCGGTGGCGCAGGCCACGGCGAGCGCCCGGTTGAGCTCCTGCTCGGACAGCAGCAGGGTGAGCACGCCCAGCACGACGGTGAAGCCGCTGGCCAGGATCGGCTCGGCGGTGCGGCGCAGGGCGGCCCGCATGGCGACGAAGCGGTCCTCCTCGCGGCGCAGCTCCTCCCGGTAGCGCGCGATGATCAGCAGGGCGTAGTCGGTGGCGGCGCCGAAGACCAGGACGCTGGCGATGCCGGTGACGGCGCCGCCGGCGAGGTTGATGCCGACCGCCGGGACGATCGTGTCGACGGCGCGCAGGGTGAGCTGCTCGGTCGCCGCGACGACGACCAGCGGCACGATCCACAGGAACGGGCTGCGGTAGGTGATCAGCAGCAGCAGCGCGACGACGGCGGCGGTGACCAGGAGCAGCGTGGTGTCGGCGCCCTCGAAGACCTTGGTGAGGTCGGCGGTGAAGGCGGGCCCGCCGGTCACCTGCACGGCGAGGGAGTCGGGCAGGTCGTCCAGGGCTGTGCGGAGCCGGTCGATGGTCTGCGCCACCTGGTCCTGGCCGCCCGCGGTGGACAGCGGTACGGCGACCAGTGCGACCGTGCCGTCCGGGGAGACCTGCGGTGGGCTGATCCGGCCGCCCACGGCCAGTTGGTTCAGCTCGCCCGAGCGGGCCGCGAGGGCCGCCCGGTCGGCTTCGGTGAGCGCGCCGCCGTCGGTGCGGCTGAGCACCACGATCGCCGGCTGGGTGTCGCTGGAGGGCAGTTGGTCCTGCAGGCGCTCGACCTGGGTCGACTGCCACTCGACCGACAGGCCGGTGGCGGAGACCGGGTCGGGATTGTCGGGCTTGGGCAGCCCGAAGACCGCCGCGCCGACGACGATCGCGGCGACCACGGTGAGCCAGGCGGCCAGCCGGCTGCGGGCGACACGGGTGAACACAGACATCGGATCCCTCACGGTCCTTCGACTCGAAATCTCGGCTGTCAAGAGTCTTGCCCAGCAAGAGCACTATTGCAAGTTGTCGAGTATCTTGACGAGCGAGATTGTCGAGGCCTGCTCTATGCTGCTCAGGAGCGGGTCCGACAGGGGGAAACGACCAGACGTGGCAGCGCACGGCATGTATCGACGGCGGGACGACCGACGCAGTCAGATGGTCGCGGACATCACCAACGACCTGCGGCGATACTCGGTGGACGCGCAGCACATCGGGCACGCCTTCGCCGGCCTGCACGGGCTCAACCCCACCGACCTGCACGCCCTGATCGCCGTCATGGACGCCGAGCTGACCGGCGACCCGATCACCCCCGGGCGGCTCGGTGAGCAGCTCAACCTCTCCTCCGGGTCGGTGACCGCGCTGATCGACCGGCTGGAACGGGCGGGGCACATCCGCCGCGACCGGGACACCGCCGACCGGCGCAAGGTCTTCCTGCGCTACGCCGACCAGGGCGCCGCGCTGGCGATGAGCTTCTTCGGCCCGCTCGGCCGGCGTACCGACGAGGTGATGGCGCGCTTCACCGACGAGGAGCTGGAGGTGGTGCACCGCTTCATGGCGACGATGGTCGCTTCGATGCGGGCGCACCGGGACGCCGTCCGGGCCGAGTCGACCCGCCGCCCGACGAGCTGACGCGCCGCCGGTCGAGGCGCCCGGCAATGGCTCCGGTCCTTGGGCCACGCCCGGCGCCGCGGTGACTCTCCGTTGTGGACATCGGGCCCGTCCGATGTGGGCGGGAGGTGTGCGCGGGCACCTCGGGCGGGTGGTCCCAGCCGGTTCACAGCTTCGATCCATCTGAAGAGAACCCATTTGAGCTGGGCGTTTGTCCAATCGCCCGGCTATCGTTCAGCCAACGCCCGACGTCGTGCATCTCAAGGTCGGGCTCGCTCCCGCACCCGTACACCGCCACGCGGTGTCACCGTCGTGCCCGACCCCTGACCCTACGGAAGGGGGATCCCATGACAACGGCTCCGGCCAATCTGCTGGCCGCCCGCCGCCTGCTGCTCGACAACCTCAACATCGACCGCAACACCGTTCGCGACGACGACCTCGAACCCGGTGAGGTGGGCATCGTCGGTGACTCGGCGCACCGCGGCGGCTACCACTGTGGCTCCGACCGGGTGGTGACCAACGACTACTCGGTGGTGGAGTCCAGCCGGGACTCCGCCGGACTGACCCTGTACGCGTCCGCGCTCGACGTGGGCATCTTCGAGGTGCGCTCCGGCGGCCGTACGCACAACCTCCGTACGTTCTCCACCTGGTGCGTCGCGCAGTGCGTGGCGAACACGGCGGACAGCCGCGACATACGCGAGATCATCTATTCATCGGACGGGCGGACCGTCCGACGGTGGGACCGGCTGGGCAGGCGCACCAGCGGTGACAGCTCGCACCTCTACCACACCCACTTCAGCTACTTCCGCGACTCGACGAAGGCGAACCGGGACCAGACCCCGCTGTTCCGGCGCTATCTCACCACCATCGGACTCCTGGAGGACGACGACATGACCCCCGAAGAGCACAACTGGCTCGAGACCGTGCACCGCAACCTGACCGTCCTGGACGGACGCAACCCGGTCGGTCAGATCTACACCCGGATGGCGATGGGCGAGGACCACACGGACCCCGCCTTCGTCGTCAACCACCCCACCCTGAAGTCGCTCGGCGCGCAGGTCACCGCCCTGCAGACGGCGCTGACCGCGCTCGCCAACAAAGACTTCACCGACGAGCCGGCGATCGTCCAGGGTGTCCTCGCCGGGCTCACCCCGGAGAAGATCGCCGCGGCGATCCCGCCGACCATGGCCAAACAGGTCGCCGACGAGATCGCCCGACGTATGGTCGCCTGACCAGTCCCGGCACCGGCCGGTTGCGGGCGGACCGGTCCGGGCACGCGCAGTGGCGGCGGCCGACCCCGACCGCCGCCACCGGCACGGAACTACAGCGGACGGACGTTGTCCGCCTGCGGACCCTTCTGCCCCTGGGTCACCTCGAACTCGACCTTCTGGCCCTCGTTCAACTCCCGGTAACCGCTGGTCGCGATCGCCGAGTAGTGGACGAAGACGTCCGGGCCTCCGCCGTCCTGCTCGATGAAGCCGAAGCCCTTTTCCGAGTTGAACCACTTGACCGTGCCGGTTGCCATGCATCTCTCCCTGTCCAAGACGGGTGAGCATCCGCGCGTCGGCGGATGATCGCCCTGTGCTTCCCCGACAGTAACCGGCGAACCGCCCGTTCGCTGGCTGAAGTGCCGCAAGGCGGCGAACGGAAATTCGCGAGTCGGAGGCGAAAGCAGCGCGGTACGCCGCCGACTCCGGCATGCTCGACCGGTGGGCGGACCCAGTACCAGGGCGTTGACCGTGCTGGAGCGCGAGATCGGCGCTCCCGGCGACGGGCTCGACCGGCTGCGGCTGGTGCCCACGCCGTTCGTGCCGGAGGTGTGGCTGCACCTCGCCGAGGACGCCATCGTCTGGTGGGCCCGGATGGAGGCGGCGGCCGGCCGTACCCTGCCACCGCCGTTCTGGGCGTCGGCCTGGGCCGGCGGGCAGGCGCTCGCCCGGCACCTGCTCGACCACCCCGAACTCGCCGCCGGACGCCGGGTGCTCGACCTGGCCGCCGGATCCGGGCTGGTCGCCATCGCCGCCGCGCTGACCGGTGCCGCCGAGGTCGTCGCCAACGACGTCGACCCGTGGGCGGTGGCCGCGGTGACGGTCAACGCCCGGGCCAACGGGGTGTCGGTCACCGCGGTCGAGGGCGACCTGCTCGACGGCGACGGCACCGGGGTGGACCTGCTGCTCGCCGGCGACGTGCTCTACGACGCGGAGCTGGCCGGGCGGGTGCTGCCGTTCCTGCGCCGGGCCGCCGCGGCCGGAGCGGTGGTGCTGGTCGGCGACCCCGACCGGGGACACCTGCCGGCCGAGGGGCTGGACGTCGTGGCCGCCTATCCGGTACCCACCACCGAGCCCTTCGTCGACTCGCCGGTCCGCCGGGTGCAGGTGCTCCGGCCGCGCTGAACCGGCGGCCGGCTCAGGGGTGACCCCGAGAGGGGGTTCAGGGCGGGGTGGGGGACCGGACCCGATGTGCCGCAGCGCCGCAGCCCATAGCGTCGGAGCCATGTTGGAATCGTTGGCCCAGGTCGGGGAGTTGCCCACCACCCTGCTGATGGGGGCGCTGGGCCTGGTCATGCTCGCCGACGCCGTACCGCTGCTCGGGGTGCTGGTCCCCGGCGACATCGCGATCCTCGCGGCGGTGGGCGTGGGCCGGCCCGCGACCGGCGCGGCCACCGTCGCTGCGGTGGTGGCCGGCTGCGTCGCCGGCTGGTCGCTGAGCTTCCTCGCCGGCCGGGTGTACGGCGAGCGGCTGCGGCACAGCCGGGTGGGCGGCTGGATCGGTGAAACGCGCTGGGCCGCGGCCGAGGGGATCCTGCGCTCCGGCGGCGGACGGATGGTGCTGGTCGCGCCCTTCCTGCCGGTGTTCAACGCGCTGCTGCCGCTGGCGGCGGGCGGGCTGCGGATGTCGTACCGGCGGTTCCTGGCCTGCGCGACGGCGGGCGCCGCGCTCTGGGCCGGTCTCTACCTGGCGCTGGGCACCGCGTCCCGGTCGCTGGCCGGGCTGCTGCCGGGGGAGGGCAGCCCGCTGCTCGTCACCATGGCGGTCGGCCTGGCGCTGGCCGGGGTGGTGCTGCTGGGCACCCGGCGCCGGCTGCGGGCCCTGGCCGGCGCCGGTCAGCCGGGCTGACCGGCGCCGTGCGGGTCACCAGCCGCGGGCGCGCCACTGCGGCAGCGACGGGCGCTCCGCGCCGAGGGTGCTGTCCTTGCCGTGCCCCGGGTAGAACCAGGTCTCGTCCGGCAGCCGGTCGAAGAGCTTCCGCTCCACGTCGTCGATGAGCTGGCCGAAGCGCTCCGGGTCCCGGTCGGTGTTGCCGACCCCGCCGGGGAAGAGGCTGTCCCCGGTGAACAGGTGCGGGGGGCCCGCCGGGTCCCGGTAGAGCAGCGCGATGGAACCCGGGGTGTGCCCCTTGACGTGGATCACCTCCAGGGCGCAGTCACCGACCGCCACGGTGTCGCCGTCGGTCAGCCGCTCCGCCTCGATCGGCAGGCCTTCGGCGTCGTCGGCGTGCACCAGCGCCCGCGCGCCGGTCTTCGCGGCGACCTCCTCCAGCGCCACCCAGTGGTCCATGTGCCGGTGGGTGGTGACCACCGCGGTCAGCCCGGCGTCGCCGACCAGGTCGAGCAGGCGCGGGGCCTCGTTCGCCGCGTCGATCAGCACCTGCTCGCCGGTACGGGTGCAGCGCAGCAGGTAGGCGTTGTTGTCCATCGGACCCACCGACAGCTTCGTGACGGTGAGCCGGTCCAGCTCCCGGACGGCGGGCGGGCCGCCGGCGGTGACGTCTCCGGTGTAGCTCATGACGTGTCTATATCCATTCCGGTGGTGTCGGCAGGGGTCCGTCGGGAGTGACGGTCAGCACGTCGCCGCGGCTGCGCCCGATCAGCCAGGCGGCCAGCTCGGCGGCCGGGCCGGTGATCAGCGGCGCGCCCTCGGGGTCGCCGAGGACCACCTCGTGCCGGCTGCCGTCGAAGCGCAGCACCATCGCCGGGACGTCGGTGCGGTCGGCCAGGTTGCCGCCCACCTCGTGCAGCAGGTGGTGGGCGAAGGCCAGCGGCCAGTCGGCCGCCCGGTAGCCCACGTCGAGGTCCACGTGGTGCACCTCGAGCTCGCGCAGCCGGCCCCAGACCAGCATGGCGGCCTTCCACGGGCCGGTCCGGGTCTGCACCGTGGCCGACCAGGCCTCGACCGGCATGACCGCGACCGCCTCGGCGAACCGCTCGGCGGAGCGGCGCAGGTCGTCCAGGTGGGCCGCCGGTGGCCGGGGCGCGCCGGCCTCGATGTCGGCGGTGCGGGCGTCCAGGCTGGCGTACATCGGGATGGGCTCGCCGGTGCGGGCGGCGGTGAGCAGGTTGACGAAGCCGTCGGCGTTGCGGGCCAGGTGCGCCAGGACGTGCCCGCGGCTCCAGCCCGGCAGCAGGGAGGGCGCCGCGACGTCCGCGTCGTCGAGAGCGGCCGCGGCGCGCAGGAGACGGGCCGTGGCGTCGTCCACCTCGCCGGTCAGCAAAAGCGGATCCGAGGTCACGCATCGACCCTAGCGGTAGGGAGGCGGCCCGTCGCCGGGGAAATCGCTTTCGGCGCGTCGCCGGGCCCCCTACCGTCGGCCTCGAACGCGGCACCGGGACGTCGGAGGCGAGGTGGTGACCATGCCGGGAGCAGCACGCGTGCACCGCCACAACCAGCTCCGACTCTGATGAGGATGCCATGACGATCGATCTCACCGCCCTCGGCTTCGATGCCGGCCGGGCGGCGTACGCACGGCGGCGCCCCGACCGCCGCCCGGGGCGGGTGGCCCGGGTCGACCGCGGGGTCTGCACCGTGCTCTGCGCGGAGGGACCCGTCCGCGCCAGTCTCGGCCCGGCGGTGCTCGCCGCCGCGGCCCGGGACCTGACCGCCCTGCCCTGCGCCGGTGACTGGGTGCTGCTGGCCACCTGGCCGGACGGGCCGGTCACCGTCGAGACCGTGCTGCCGCGCCGCACCGCCCTGGTGCGGCGGACCGCCGGCAAGGACGCCAGCGGGCAGGTGCTCGCCGCCAACCTGGACGCCGCCGCCGTCGTCGAGCCGGTGCACCCCGAGCCGGACGTCGCCCGGATCGAGCGGCTGCTCTCGTTGGCCCACGAGTCCGGGGCGCGGCCCGTGGTCGTGCTCACCAAGGTCGACCTGGCCGCCGACCCGGCGGCCGTCGCCCGGCAGCTCGCCGCCGTGGCCCCGGGGGTGCCCGTGCTGCCGGTGAGCGCCGAGCAGGGCACCGGGCTGGAGCCGCTGCGCCCGCTGGTCGCCCCGGGGCTGACCCTCGGCCTGCTCGGGCCGTCCGGGGCCGGCAAGTCGAGCCTGGTCAACGCCCTGGCGGGGGCCGCGGTCATGCCGACCCAGGCGATCCGCCGGGTGGACGGCAAGGGCCGGCACACCACCACCTGGCGGGCGCTGGTGCCGATTCCGGGCGGCGGCGCGGTGCTGGACACCCCGGGCGTACGGGCGGTGGGCCTGCTGGACGGCTCCGCCGGGCTGGACCGGGCCTTCGTCGACATCGCCGAGCTCGCCACCGGCTGCCGGTACGCCGACTGCGCGCACGAGGCCGAGCCGGGCTGTGCGGTGCGGGAGGCGCTGGAGACCGGGGAGCTGCCCGTGCGGCGCTGGGAGAGCTGGCGGCGGTTGCAGCGGGAGGTGGCGTACGAGAGCCGCCGCCGGGAGACCCGGCTGGCCGCCGAGCGCCGGGGCGGCTGGCGGGGCGGCCGCCGACGGACGGCGCGTCCGGCACCCCCGGCGTCGCCCGGCGGATTCTGAACCCGTCCCGAGGGCGCGGCGCCGGGCCGCGCCCTCGGCCTGACCGGTGTGAGCTGGGGGAATGTGCGGGCGCGGGAAGTTGTCGTACCTCGGGGCTAGAGTTGCCGAGGCGTCATTTCTGCGCCCGCAAACCGTTCAGAACACGCTCCGAGCGGACAGATCCGCTTCACTTTCTTCACCCGGGAGTACACGGACAGTGGCCGACCGACTGATCATCCGTGGCGCGCGCGAGCACAACCTGCGTGACGTCAGTCTCGACCTGCCCCGGGACGCCCTGATCGTCTTCACCGGGCTCTCCGGCTCAGGCAAGTCGAGCCTGGCCTTCGACACCATCTTCGCCGAGGGCCAGCGCCGGTACGTCGAGTCGCTGTCGTCGTACGCGCGGCAGTTCCTGGGCCAGATGGACAAGCCCGACGTCGACTTCATCGAGGGCCTGAGCCCGGCGGTCTCCATCGACCAGAAGTCCACCTCGCGCAACCCGCGCTCCACCGTCGGCACCATCACCGAGGTCTACGACTACCTCCGGCTGCTCTTCGCCCGCATCGGCGAGCCGCACTGCCCGGTCTGCGGCGAGCGGATCTCCCGGCAGACCCCCCAGCAGATCGTCGACCGGGTCCTCGGCATGGCCGAGGGCACCCGGTTCATGGTGCTCGCCCCGGTGGTGCGCGGCCGCAAGGGCGAGTACGTCGACCTCTTCGCCGAGCTCCAGGCCAAGGGCTACGCCCGGGCCCGGGTCGACGGCGTGGTGCACCCGCTGACCGAGCCGCCCAAGCTCAAGAAGCAGGAGAAGCACACCATCGAGGTGGTGATCGACCGGCTCAGCGTCAAGCCGAGCGCCAAGCAGCGGCTCACCGACTCGGTCGAGGCCGCCCTCGGCCTCTCCGGCGGGCTGGTGCTGCTGGACTTCGTCGACCTCGCCGAGGACGACCCGGACCGGGAGCGCCGCTACTCCGAGCACCTGGCCTGCCCCAACGACCACCCGCTGGCGATCGAGGACCTGGAGCCCCGGGTCTTCTCCTTCAACGCGCCGTACGGCGCCTGCCCGGAGTGCACCGGCCTGGGCACCAAGAAGGAGGTCGACCCCGAGCTGGTCGTCCCCGACCCGGAGCGCACCCTGCGCGACGGCGCGATCCAGCCCTGGGCCACCGGGCACAACCTCGAATACTTCCTGCGCCTGCTGGAGGCGCTCGGTGAGAGCCAGCACTTCGACATCGACACGCCCTGGCGGGCGCTGCCGTCGCGGGCGCAGAAGACGATCCTGCACGGCTCCGACGACCAGGTGCACGTGCGCTACCGCAACAAGTACGGCCGCGAGCGCTCCTACTACACCGGCTTCGAGGGCGTGGTGCAGTGGATCGAGCGCCGGCACACCGACACCGAGTCGGAGTGGTCGCGGGAGAAGTACGAGGGCTACATGCGCGACGTGCCCTGCGCGGCGTGCGGCGGCGCCCGGCTCAAGCCCGAGGTGCTGGCGGTCACCCTGGCCGGCAAGAGCATCGCCGAGGTCTGCAACCTCTCGGTGGGCGAGGCGGCCGAGCTGCTCGCCGGCATCGAGCTGACCGACCGGCAGAAGATGATCGCCGAGCGGGTGCTCAAGGAGATCAACGCCCGGCTGAAGTTCCTGCTCGACGTCGGTCTGGACTACCTCTCCCTGGACCGCGCCGCCGGCACCCTCTCCGGCGGCGAGGCGCAGCGCATCCGGCTCGCCACCCAGATCGGCTCCGGTCTGGTCGGCGTGCTCTACGTGCTCGACGAGCCCTCCATCGGCCTGCACCAGCGGGACAACCACCGGCTGATCGAGACCCTGCTGCGGCTGCGCGGCCTGGGTAACACGCTGATCGTGGTGGAACACGACGAGGACACCATCCGGGTCGCCGACTGGATCGTCGACATCGGCCCGGGCGCCGGCGAGCACGGCGGCGAGATCGTGCACAGCGGCTCGGTGCCGGCGCTGCTGGAGAACCCGCAGTCGGTCACCGGGGCGTACCTGTCGGGGCGCAAGTCGATCCCGACGCCGCGGCAGCGCCGCCCGCAGACCCCGGAGCGGGAGCTGGTGGTGCACGGCGCGCGGGAGCACAACCTGCGCAACCTCACCGTCTCCTTCCCGCTCGGCCAGCTGATCGCGGTCACCGGGGTCAGCGGCTCGGGCAAGTCGACCCTGGTCAACGACATCCTCTACGCGGTGCTGGCCAATCAGATCAACGGCGCCCGGCTGGTGCCGGGCCGGCACACCCGGGTCAGCGGCCTGGAGCACGTGGACAAGGTCGTCGGCGTCGACCAGTCGCCGATCGGCCGGACGCCGCGCTCCAACCCGGCCACCTACACCGGCGTCTGGGACCACGTCCGCAAGCTCTTCGCCGAGACCACCGAGGCCAAGGTCCGGGGGTACGGCCCGGGCCGGTTCTCGTTCAACGTCAAAGGCGGCCGCTGCGAGGCGTGCTCCGGCGACGGCACCATCAAGATCGAGATGAACTTCCTGCCGGACGTCTACGTCCCCTGCGAGGTCTGCAAGGGCGCCCGGTACAACCGGGAGACCCTGGAGGTGCACTACAAGGGCAAGACCGTCTCCGACGTGCTGGAGATGCCGATCGAGGAGGCGGCCGAGTTCTTCTCCGCCATCCCGGCCATCCACCGGCACCTGAAGACCCTGGTCGACGTCGGCCTGGGCTACGTCCGGCTCGGCCAGCCCGCGCCGACGCTCTCCGGCGGCGAGGCGCAGCGGGTCAAGCTCGCCTCCGAGCTGCAGAAGCGCTCCACCGGGCGGACGGTCTACGTGCTCGACGAGCCGACCACCGGCCTGCACTTCGAGGACATCCGCAAGCTGCTGATGGTGCTGGAGGGCCTGGTCGACAAGGGCAACACCGTGATCACCATCGAGCACAACCTCGACGTGATCAAGACGGCCGACTGGCTGATCGACATGGGGCCGGAGGGCGGCCACCGGGGCGGCACGGTGCTCGCCACCGGCACCCCGGAGGAGGTCGCCGAGGTGGCCGAGAGCCACACCGGCCAGTTCCTGCGCCAGGTGCTCAGGCTCGACGGCGAGGCCAAGGGCGCCAAGGCGGCCACCACCCGGGCGGCCAGGGCCAACGGCAGCGCCACGAAGTCGCGTACCCGCAAGGTGCCGGCCGGGGCGCGCTGAGCGACGGTACGGGCGGGCGGGTCGCCGACGGCGGCCCGCCCGTTCGGGTCTGCGCCGGTCGCTGGTCGACCGGGTGAACCGTCGGGCACAGTGTTGCGTGTGCCACGGTAGGCCGCGAGGCTGACGACCGGCGGCAGTCGAGAGAGAGGCCGGAGATGAGTGACGACCAGGTGTTGACCGGACCGGGTACGCAGACGCGACGGGCCCTGCTCGCGGGCGCCGGTGCGGTGGGGGCGTCGGTCCTGCTGACCGCCTGTGGGGGCGACGACTCCGGGGACGGGGCGACCAACGCGCCGACCAGCGGCGGACCGGGCGCCACCGCGGGCGACGCGGAGGGCGGCGACCGGGAGGGCTCGTCCTCCCTGGCGACGACCAGCGACATCCCGGTCGGCGGGGGCCAGGTCTTCGCGGCCCAGGGCGTGGTGATCACCCAGCCGGAGGCGGGACAGTTCAAGGGCTTCGACCCGATCTGCACCCACCAGAACTGCCCGGTGTCGAACGTCGACGGCGGCACCATCAACTGCACCTGCCACAACAGCAAGTTCTCCATCACCGACGGCTCGGTCAAGCAGGGCCCGGCGACCAAGCCCCTCGCCCCGAAGGCCCTCAAGGTCCAGGGCGACCAGATCAGCCTGGCCTGACCCCCTGACCCGTACCCCCGCCCTGGATCGAGGGGGCGGGGGTGGGCCCGCGGGTCGGGGGAGCCTGTCGGGGGTGCGGATTAGGCTTGACGGGTGGCTGACCCCTCGACCTACCGTCCCGCGCCCGGCACCATCCCGGAGTCACCGGGGGTCTACCGGTTCCGCGACGGCACCGGCCGGGTGATCTACGTCGGCAAGGCGAGGAGCCTGCGCAGCCGGCTCAACTCGTACTTCGCCGACCCGGTCAACCTGCACCAGCGCACCCGGCAGATGGTCTTCACCGCCGAGTCGGTGGACTGGATCACCGTCGCCACCGAGGTGGAGGCGCTCCAGCAGGAATACACCTGGATCAAGCAGTACGACCCCCGGTTCAACGTCCGCTACCGCGACGACAAGTCGTACCCGTACCTGGCGGTCACCCTCGACGAGGAGTACCCGCGCCTGCAGGTGATGCGCGGCGCCAAGCGCAAGGGGGTGCGCTACTTCGGGCCGTACTCGCACGCCTGGGCGATCCGCGAGACGCTCGACCTGCTGCTGCGCGTCTTCCCGGCGCGGACCTGCTCCTCCGGGGTGTTCAAGCGGGCCCGCCAGGTGGGCCGGCCCTGCCTGCTGGGTTACATCGGCAAGTGCTCCGCGCCCTGCGTGGGCAGCGTCTCCGCAGAGGAGCACCGCGACATCGTCGACGGCTTCTGCGACTTCATGGCCGGGCGCACCGACTCCATGGTCCGCCGGCTGGAACGCGAGATGACCGAGGCCAGCGAGCAGCTGGAGTTCGAGCGGGCCGCGCGGCTGCGCGACGACGTCGCCGCGCTGCGCCGGGCCATGGAGAAGCAGACCGTGGTGCTGGGCGACGGCACCGACGCCGACGTGGTGGCCTTCGCCGACGACCCGCTGGAAGCCGCCGTGCAGGTCTTCCACGTCCGGGACGGCCGGGTACGCGGCCAGCGCGGCTGGGTGGTGGAGAAGACCGAGGAGCTGAGCACCGGCGATCTGGTGCACCACTTCTGCACCCAGGTCTACGGCGGCGAGCAGGGCGAGGCGGACGTCCCCCGCGAGATGCTGGTCCCCGAGCTGCCCGCCGACGCCGAGGCGCTGGCCGACTGGCTCTCCAGCCACCGGGGCAGCCGGGTGTCGCTGCGGGTGCCGCAGCGCGGTGACAAGCGGGCGCTGCTGGAGACGGTCGAGCGCAACGCCAAGGACGCGCTCGCCCGGCACAAGCTGCGCCGGGCCGGCGACCTCACCACCCGCAGCAAGGCGCTCGACGAGATCACCGACGCGCTCGGCATGCGGACGTCCCCGCTGCGCATCGAGTGCTTCGACGTCTCCCAGATCCAGGGCACCGACGTGGTGGCCAGCATGGTCGTCTTCGAGGACGGCCTGCCCCGCAAGAGCGAGTACCGCCGCTTCATCGTCCGGGGCGCCACCGACGACCTCTCCGCGATGTCCGAGGTGCTGCGCCGCCGCTTCGCCCGCTACCTCGACGCCCGGGCCGAGAGCGGCGAGATCGGCGAGGAGACCGCCTCCGACCCCGACCGTCCCGGCATCGACCCGACCACCGGCCGGCCGCGCCGGTTCGCGTACCCGCCGCAGCTGGTGGTGGTCGACGGCGGTGCGCCGCAGGTGGCGGCGGCCGCGCAGGCGCTGGCCGAGCTGGGCATCGACGACGTGGCGCTCTGCGGGCTGGCGAAGCGGCTGGAGGAGGTCTGGCTGCCCGACGACGAGTTCCCGGTCATCCTCCCGCGCACCTCCGAGGGGCTCTACCTGCTGCAGCGGGTCCGCGACGAAGCGCACCGTTTCGCCATCACCTTCCACCGGCAACGCCGGTCGAAGCGGATGACCGAGTCGGCGCTGGACAACGTCCCCGGCCTCGGCGAGGTACGCCGCAAGGCGCTGCTGCGGCACTTCGGCTCGCTCAAGCGGCTCTCCGCCGCGACGGTGGAGGAGATCACCGAGGTGCCCGGGGTGGGGAAGCGGACCGCCGAGGCGATCCTCGCCGCCCTGGACGACGGCACCAAGGCCGGCCCCGCCAGCTGACCCTTCGTCGGCTTCCTGTCGGCCGACGGTCGTCTGAGGCCCGCCGTCCGGCAGGCGGCCGTCGGAGGCAATCTCTCCGGTGAGGCTGATGCCTCTGAGGCATTTTGATACCTCTGAGGTATCACGATGGTGGGGATCATCCTCCGCGCCGCGACACGCCGAACCGGCTCACCGGCCCGCGTGGGTCCGATTCCGGGTCCAGCGGTCGTCGCCCGGATGTCCGGTATGACCCGTGATGTCGTGAGGTCGGCGCCGGCCGGACGGTGGAATGGTCGGCGGGGCGGGGTCGTTGTAGATGGCAGACCGCCGTGGACCCCGGTCCGGACGGAAGTACGGGAGTACTGGGCCCGGCGGAATGCCGGCCCGCTCCGGTTGGTTACATCCCCGGCACCAGCTGAGCCGCCCCCGGGTCGAGGCTCGTGGAATGCGGTGCCTTCCGGGTTGGTTACATCCCCTGGACGTCCGAGCAGCGCCGCCCCTGTGTGTGGCCGCCGGACAGATCCCTCTTCTTTGACTTTCCCTTTCACGCGTGGTGCCGTCCCCCGGCGGTGTCGTGCGTGCCCCCTTGATCGAAAGGTGCACCCCTGATGCGTACCGATCTGATCCGTAAGACCGTTCTTTCTGTTGCCGGTGTCGCCGCGACCGCCGGCGGGATCGCCGCCCCGGCGCTGGCCGCCCACGCCGCCCCCACCCCGCAGAGCGCCGTTTCGGTGCAGACCGAGCGGAGCGGCGACCGTAAGCCCGCCGGTGAGCGGGAGCTCAACGTGCGCTACCAGGCCCAGCCGAACTTCTACTACTGCGGCCCCGCCGCGACCCGCAACGCCCTGTCCGTGCAGGGCAAGGAGATCGACGTCGACGCCATGGCCAAGCAGATGGGCACCACCGAGGCCGGCACCGACAGCATCAACGACATCACCCCGGT
>NZ_JBPQTL010000067.1:0-30918 GCF_051386295.1 Micromonospora sp. URMC 105
CGCCTCACCGTCGCCGTCACGGATCCCGCGCTCGCCCCGGTGGCCCGCGCCGACGAGCAGGAGGGCGGCGGTGATCGAGCCGAGCGCGCGCAGGTGTCGGGACATGCAGGTCCTCCCGGTGAGCGGGGGCGGGTAGGCCGAGAGAGCGCTCTCACGACGAAGTTTGTCGATGGTTAACGCATCTGTCAAGAAGGTTGCCTATTGTGAGCGCCCGCGCACCGTCAGGCCGTGACGCCCCGGCCTCCCGCCGGCGGCCTCGCCGGGTCAGGGCGCGCCGAACGGGTCCGGTCCGCTCGGCACCAGGCCGTGGCCCTCGCCCGGCCGGTCGCCGGTGCGACGTTGCTGCTTCACCCGGTAGAGGCGCTGGTCGGCCACGTGCAACAGGGTGTCCAGGGTGTCGCCGTCGCCGGGCGCGGTGGCCGCTCCGATGCTGACGCCGGTGTGCCGGCCCACCGCCGCGTCGATCCGGGTCATGACCGTCCGCACGGTCGCCTCGTCGGCCTCGCTGAGGACGACCACGAACTCGTCCCCGCCGACCCGGGCGATGGCGTCCTCGGCGCGCAGCACCTCCCGCGCCGCCGCCACCGTCCGCTTCAGCAGCTCGTCACCGGCGGCGTGCCCGTACCGGTCGTTGACGCTCTTGAAGTCGTCCAGGTCCAGGCAGAGCATGGACGGGCCGGCGCGACCGCAGCGGCGGAACAGGTGCTGGGCGAAGTCCGCCAGGCCGCGCCGGTTCAGGGCCCCGGTGAGCGGGTCCAGCGCCGCGAGCGCGCGCAGCTGGGACCGCTGCCGCGCCAGCTTCCGGGTCTGCGTGCCGCAGACCGAGATCAGCACCACCATGCCCGCCACGTAGAGGAAGACGTGACCGGGCGGCGACGGCCGCCCGAGGACGGCGACGGCGAGATACGCCCCGAGGAGCAGCGCCTCCAGCGCCATCATCAGCCGCAGGTGCGGCGTGTAGCTGGCCACGAAGACGGTGGTGGTCACGAAGCCCAGGGCGGCCGGCGAGGCGGCCCCGCCGTCCCAGTACGCGCCGAGCGCCGCCACGACGATCGTCACCAGCAGGATGGTGAACGAGACGCGGTACCCCGAGGCCTTCGTGGTCACCGTCCGCGCCGCCCAGACGCCGACGGCGCCGAACGCCATCCCGCAGCTGTACGCCACGAGCATGAGGTCGCGGTGCGGTTCGCCCAACGTCATCAGGCAGTAGAGGACCGCGATGCCGTGCGAGACCGCGTGCAACGCCGCGGTGAGCAGCATCCGACGCCGGCGTTCGTTCACCCCGTCCACCGCACCCTGACCACGGCTGCCGGGGACGCAGCAGCACGATCGGTCGGAGTGGCCATGCCGGTGGTACGCGTCGAGGCCACTGCCTGGACGGGCCCTGCCACGCGGACATTGAATGTTGTGGGTTACATCACAGTCAATACCCGAATGGGTGTATCCGCCCTGGCCAAGGCGCTGGTGCCCCGATCCGCCCGGCAATCGCACTTTCCGTGGTCGGCCCGCTGCGCCCCGCGTCGGCCGTTCGTCGGGGGATGACAGCGCTCCGGTGGCGTGCCACCATACCGACCAGTCGGTATTCCACCGGAGGGGGCCCGCGATGCCGGGAACGACCGCGACGCGTACCGCGTACCGCACCTGTCCACTGTGCGAGGCGACCTGCGGGCTGACCCTGACCATCGCCGACGGCCGGGTGACGCACGCCCGGGGCGACCGCGACCACGTCTTCAGCCACGGCTTCGTCTGCCCCAAGGGGGCCGCGTTCCCGCAACTGCTGGCCGACCCGGACCGCCTGCGCCGACCGCTGCTGCGCATCGACGGCACGCTGCGCGAGGTCGGCTGGGACGAGGCGTTCGCCGCCGTCGAGGCCGGCCTTTCCGCCGCCCGCCAGGCCGGCGGCCCCGACGCGGTCGCCGCCTACCTCGGCAACCCCAACGTGCACACGATCGCCGGTGGGCTCTACGCCGGCCCCCTGCTGCGGGCGCTCGGCACCCGCAACGTCTTCTCGGCCAGCACCGTCGACCAGATGCCCAAGCACGTCTCCTCCGGCTACCTGTACGGCGACCCCAACGCCATCCCGGTGCCCGACCTCGACCACACCGACCTGCTCGTGCTGCTCGGCGCCAACCCGTGGGAGTCCAACGGCAGCCTCTGCACCGCGCCCGACTTCCCCGGCCGGCTGCGGGCGTTGCAGGCGCGCGGCGGCCGCTTCCTCGTCGTCGACCCGCGCCGCACCCGGACGGCCGCCGCCGCCGACGAGCACCTGCCCATCCGGCCCGGCACCGACGCGCTGCTGCTCTTCGCCGTCGTGCACACGCTCTTCGACGAGGACCTGGTACGCCTCGGCCGGCTGGCCGAGCACGTCACCGGGCTGGACGACGTCCGCGACCTGGCCGGCGCGTTCGCCCCCGAGCGGGTGGCCGACCGGTGCGCGGTGCCCGCGCCGCGCATCCGCGAACTCGCCCGCGAACTCGCGGCCGCCCCCACCGCCGCCGTGTACGGGCGCATCGGCACCTGCACGGTCGCCTTCGGCACGCTGACCAGCTGGCTGGTCGACGTGGTCAACGTGCTGACCGGCAACCTGGACCGGCCCGGCGGGGCGATGTTCCCCCTCGCCGCCCACCAGCGCACCCGGGCCGCCGGCCCGGGCCGGGGATTCCGTACCGGACGCTGGGCCAGCCGGGTGCGGGGCCTGCCGGAGGTCAAGGGCGAGCTGCCGGTCGCCACCCTGGCCGACGAGATCGACACCCCGGGGGAGGGGCGGGTCCGGGCGCTGATCACCGTCGCCGGCAACCCGGTGCTCTCCACCGCGAACAGTGCCCGGCTGGACCGCGCGCTCGCCTCGCTCGACTTCATGGTCAGTGTCGACCCCTACCTGAACGAGACCACCCGGCACGCCGACGTGGTGCTGCCGCCACCGGACCCCGCCCGCGCCGGGCACTACGACTTCGCGTTCCTCACCCTGGCCGTGCGCAACGTCGCGAGCTACTCGCCGCCGGTCCTGCCGATGGAGCCCGACGGCCTCGACGAGTGCGACATCCTGGCCCGGCTCACCCTGATCGCCGCCGGGCAGGGCGCCGCCGCCGACCCGGCGGGCCTGCACGAGCACCTGCTGGGCCAGGTGCTCGCCGACGCCGCCGACGTGCTCAACCGGCCGGCGGACGAGCTGCGGACCCTCGTCGCCGGGGACCGGCCGCCCGAACGCCTGCTCGACGCGCGGCTGCGCCTCGGCCCGTACGGCGACCGGTTCGGGCAGCGGCCGGACGGGCTGACCCTGACCCGGCTGCTCGACCAGCCGCACGGCGTCGACCTCGGGGCGCTGCGACCGCGGCTGCCGGAGGTGCTGCGCACGCCGAGCGGCACCGTCGAGCTGTGCCCGCCGCCGATCGCCGCCGACGTCGCCCGGCTGCGGGCGGCCCGGGACGCGCCGCCGGAGGGCTTCGTCCTCGTCGGGCGCCGGCACCTGCGGTCCAACAACAGCTGGATGCACAACGTGCCGGCGCTGGTGAAGGGGCGGGACCGCTGCACGCTGCAGGTGCACCCGGAGGACGCGGCGAAGCTCGGGCTGGCCGCCGGCGACGACGCCCGCGTCTCCTCCCGGGTCGGGGCGGTGGTCGTACCCGTGGAGGTCACCGCGGACACCATGCCGGGCGTGGTCAGCCTGCCGCACGGGTGGGGCCACGACGTGCCCGGCACCCGGCAGTCGGTGGCCCGCGCCCACCCCGGCGTCAACAGCAACGTGCTCACCGACGAGACGGCCGTCGACCCGCTCTCCGGCAACGTCGTGCTCAACGGCATCCCGGTGCGCGTCGAGCCCGCCTGACCGGCCGCCCCGGCCGCCGGCACCGGCCGGCGGCCGCGTCGCGGACGGCCCGCCCGGCTACGCCTTCAGGACCACCTTCACGCACTCGTCCTGCTTGTTCTTGAAGATGTCGTACCCCAGGGGCGTGTCGTCGATGCTCATCGTGTGGGTGATGATGAAGCTCGGGTCGATCTCCCCCTTGCGGATGCGTTCCAACAGCGGCCGCATGAAGCGCTGCACGTGGGCCTGCCCGGAGCGCATGGTCAGTGACCGGTTCATGAACGAGCTCATCGGGAACTTGTCGATGAACCCGCCGTACGCGCCGACCGCCGAGATGGTGCCGCCGTTACGACAGCTCAGGATCGCCTCGCGCAGCGCGTGGGGCCGGTCGGTCTCCGCCTTCACCGCCTGCTTCGCCCGGTCGTAGGCCTGCAGGGCCGCCGAGGCGTGGTGGCCCTCCATGCCCACGGCGTCGATGCAGGCGTCCGGGCCCCGCCCGGCGGTCATCTCCCGCAGCGTGTCCAGGACGTCGGTCTCCTCGTAGTTGATGGTCTCCGCGCCCACCTTGTCCCGGGCCATCCGCAGCCGGTACGGGTACCGGTCGATGACGATCACCTGTCCCGCTCCGAGCAGGTAGGCGCTGACCGCGGCGAACTGCCCCACCGGTCCCGCGCCCCAGATGGCCACGACGTCACCCGGCTTGATCTCGCACAGCTCCGCGGCCATGTACCCGGTCGGCAGCACGTCGGAGAGGAACAGCACCTTCTCGTCCGGGAGGTCGTCCTCGATCTTGACGGCCCCGACGTCGACATAGGGCACCCGCACGTACTCCGCCTGCCCGCCCGCGTACCCGCCCAACAGGTGGGAGTAGCCGAAGATGCCGGCGGGGGAGTGCCCCATCGCCACCTCCGCGATCGCCGCGTTGGGGTTGGAGTTCTCGCAGGCCGAGTAGAGCCCCCTCTGGCAGGAGAAGCAGTCGCCACAGGCGATGGGGAAGCCGACGACGACCCGGTCACCCACGCGCAGTCCGTCCCGCGCACCCTGGCCCAGCTCCACGATCTCGCCCATGAACTCGTGGCCGAGGATGTCCCCCCGCTTCATCGCCGGGATGAAGCCGTCGAGCAGGTGCAGGTCGGAGCCGCAGATCGCCGACGAGGTCACCCGGACGACGGCGTCGCGGGGATTGAGGATCTGCGGATCCGGTACGTCCTCGACCGCGACCTTGTTCGGGGCGACCCAGCAGTTGGCCTTCATCGGTGTCTCTCCCTCACGCGGTCCGGGTCGTCGCCAGCGGCCGGGCCGGACGCTGGTGGGTCTGTGCGTGCACGCTCGTGCCGTCCGGGGTGCCGTCCGAGCGGGTGATCTCGCCGGTCTCGATGACCTGCTTGAACCGGCGCAGGTCGTCGCAGATCTGCTGTTGCGGGTTCTCGCCGAACGCCCTGGCCACCGCGTTGCCCAGGATCCGGCCCGGCACGGAGTACTCCAGCTCGACGCGGATCTCCGTACCCTGGTTGGCGGGAGCCGGCATGAAGCGCACCCGGCCGCAGTTCGGCACCTTCGCGCCGTCGACGGAACGCCAGCTGATCATCTCGTTCGGCCGGTCCTCGACGATCTCCGCCTCCCACCGCACGCTCCGGCCGGCCGGAGCCTTCGCCGTCCAGACCGAGCGCCGGTCGCCGGTGATCCGCACCGACTGCAGGTGGTACATGAACCGCGGCAGGTTCTCGAAGTCGTGCCAGAACTGGTACGCCTCCTCCGGCCGGCGGTTGACCGTGATGGAGCCGTACGCCCGGTTGGCGCCGAACATCCGGCGGCCTCGCGTCGCGCGCAGCGAGGCGTACAGGTCGATCGCGGTGATCCCGGCGAGCGCCGCCACGGTGTACGTCAGGCGGCGGCGCCGGTCGTCGCGGCGGTTGCGCATCGCCCGCCCGGCGGCGGCGAGGTCCATGACGTCGCCGGCGACCCGGGTCCACGCCGCCGGCCCGGCGTGCCGGGGCACCAGCAGCGCCGCCGCGTGGCCCAGCTCCCGAATCCCGGCGGCGCGCAGCACGAGCTGTGCCGTGCGTGAGTCGTCGACGCCGCACAGCCGGCTCACCCGAGGGGTCGCCGCCAGGGTGGTGATGCCGAGACCCAGGCTGAACCAGCCCAGGACGCGGGCCAGCCCCTCCGATCGGCCGTTCTGCACCGCCCGTTCGATGCCGAGGCCGTCCGTCACCGAACGCCACCCCATGGTGGTGGTGCTCTTGCTTCCTGCCATCTTCCTCACCCCGTAGCTGAGTAGGTCACCGTCGGAGGTCTCCGGACCGCGCTGCCGCGCGGGTGGCGGAGAACGTGGACCGGACGCGTCGGCCGGGTGCGGCGTGACGGCTCCCCCTCCAGGCCGGCAGCAGAGGACCGGCTCCCGCGTCGATGCACGAGTGCCCGAACGGCCGTCGGCCGCGGCCTGCCATTCCCGCAAATCCCGCCCGCACACCTGCCGCCCGGAGGGCGTGGCACTCCTCGGATCCTCGTCCCCGGTCGGAGTGGGGCCCGGTAGACGGCTTCGTGACCCACTGCCTCCGGCCGGGCTCACGGAGCCGGCGGCGACGCCGGTGTCAGCAGAACCAGCCGTCCTGCACCCAGCCGCGACGGTTGATGTGCCCGTAGGCGAACCCGTAGACGTAGCCGCCGCTGCGCGGACCCTCGACGAGGAAGGTCTGCCCCCGGTACAGGGTGCCCATCCAGGCGCCGTTGGGGTCGGTGCGGACGAACAGGTCGGCCGCGCACACCGTCTCGCGCTGGCCGATCGTGCCGGTGTCGGCGTAGGCCGCGACCGGCGCGGCGACGATCGCGATCGCGCCCGCCAGCAGGGTCGCCGCCGCCCGGGCGACGGATCGGCTCACCATGAGTCGTACCCTCCGATGCACTCGATGCGCAGGTAGCCCCAGTCGTTGGGGCCGAAGTCGAAGGTCGCCGCCCAGCCGTTGTAGACGGGATGCGCCCCGGGCGTGTGGCCGATCTTGTTGCCGTAGGGCAGCGTCCGCTTCAGGCCGTACGGGCCGTGCGCCGAGTCGTAGTTGTCGTAGAAGCTGGCGCTCTGGCAGATGACCACGGCGTGCCGGGGCACCACCGGGTCGGCGTGGGCCGGGGTGACGCTGAGCGTGGCCACCGAGGTGCCGATGGTGACCGCGGCGATTCCCCGCAGAATCCGTCGAGGCATGCCGACCTCCCGTCGCGGTGAAGACGATTGCCGGTGACGGTATCAAGAGTGTCGATATCTGTCGATGTGCGGGACCGTCCCGCCGCCCGGGCCTCAGCGGCCGGCGCGCGCGGCCACCTCGGCCGCCTGCCGGCGGTGCGCGGCGGCGTCGTCGGGCCGGCCCAGCGCGGCGGCGAGATCGGCGAGGTACCCGCCCACCGGCCCGAGGGTGAGGATCCCGCTGCCCGCCCCGGCCAGTTCGTCGGCGGCGGGCAGCAGCTCGCCGTACGCGTACCGGATGGTGCTGCGCTCGCCGAGGGTGAGCGCGGCGCGGGCGGCGAGGCAGAGCCGCGCCTCACGCAGCAGGTCGCGCGGCGACTCCGGAAGCGCCCGCAGCGCTGCGGCCGCCTCGGCCGGGTGCCCGTCGGCGAGCAGGACCAGCGGCCGGACCCACGGCTCGTACGGTCCCCAGGCCTGGCGCTGCCACTCGTCCCCCGCCAGGTCCTCCGGTCGCCGCAGCCGCAGCGACAGCAGCGCGAGGGGGAGGAGCCCCTCCTCCAGGCCGGGCATCCCGGCGGCGGGCAGCCGGGCGTGGGCGGCCCGGTACGCGGCCTCGGCCTCGGCGACCCGCCCGCCGACGGCCAGGCGCAGCGCCGCGTACCAGCGGGTGAAGACGCCCACCAGCGGCAGCTCGTAGCGGTGCGCGAGCCGGTCGGCGGCCGCGGCGTGCGCGTCGGCGGCGGCCAGGTCGGCGAGCGCGCAGCGCGCCTGGAGCAGCACCAGGTGGCCGAGCACCTCGAAGGTCACCAGGTCGTGGGCGCGAGCCAGCTCGACCAGTTCCGCTCCGATGCGCGCCCGCTGGGCAGCCAGGCCGGTGCGGTCGAAGGTGTGCATGAAGCGGGCGTTGAGGGCGAACGCCAGCAGCGCCGGGTCCGCCAGCCGCCGGGCGATGGCCTCCGCCTCCACGGCGGCCCGGCGTCCCCGGTCGGTGCCGGCTCCGCGCAGTTCCAGCGCGAGCGTGCTCAACAGGCGGCTACGGTCCGCTGCCCGGTCCCCGCCCAGGGCGGCCAGGGTGCGCTCGGCGGCTCCGGCGATCCGGTGGGAGAGGGCCTCGTCGTCGTTGCGCGTCCAGATGGCGGGCACCTCGAAGGCCGCGAGGACGTCCGCGGTCACCCGCGCGTCGTTCAGCCGCTCGGCGGCGTCGAGCGCCTCGCCGCGGTGCCGTCGGGCCCGGTCGAGGTGGCCGGTGACGGCGAGCGCCCGGCCCAGTCCCATCAGCGCCCGTAGCCGGCCGTGCGGGTCGTCCGTGATTCGTTCGTGGGCGTCGACCGCCTGCTGCCACAGCCGGGCCGCCAGGTGCGGCAGGGAGCGGCGTTCGGCCTGCTCGGCGGCGGCGGTGGCGTAGCGGGCGGCGCGGGGCGCCGCGGCTCGCGTCCCGGCGCGGGCGAAGTGGTGCGCCAGCGCGGCGACGTCGTCGGGGTGCAGCCGTTCGAGGGCGTCACCGGCGGCGGCGTGCCAGCGGGCCCGCCGCGGCGCCGACAGGTCGTCGTACACGGTGTCCCGGACCAGGATGTGCGCGAACCGCAGCCGCGCCGCCGGGCCGTACTCGGTCAGGAAACCGGCGGTCGCGGCGGTGTCCAGCGCGTCGAGGACGCCCGCCTCGTCGCCGGTCATCGCCGCCAGGGTGTCCGGGTCGACGTCGCGGCCGAGGACCGCCGCCTGCTGCACCACCGTCCGGGCGGGGTCGGGAAGCTGGGCCAGCCGGTGGCGGATGACGTCGCGTACGCCGGCCGGCACGGTCTCCAGCGCCGCCGGGCCCTCCGTCGCGAGCAACCGCGCCAGCTCCCGGACGTAGAACGGGTTGCCGCCGCTGCGCCGGTGGATCAGACCGACGGTCGGCGGGTCCAGCTCGACACCGGCGACGGTGCGGGCGAGTTCGCCGGTGGCCGGTTCGTCCAGACCGTCGAGGTAGACCCGGGCCGGTTCGGTCCGGGCGAGGCGGGCCAGGGCGGCCGTCAGCTCGGGACCGATCCCGGTGGACCGGAAGACACCGACCACGAACACGGCGCCGGTGACCGGCTCCGGCTCGGTGAGCAGGGCGGCGAGCAGGTCGAGGGTGTCCTCGTCCGCCCGGTGCAGGTCGTCGAGGACCAGCAGCACCGGTCCCGCACCGGCGACCGCGCCGAGCAGGGCCACGGCGGCCCGGTGCCGGCGGAACCGGGACACCGCCGGGTCCTCGGGGGCCGCCGGGTCGCCGGCCGGCGGGTCCTCGGCGGCCAGCGCCCGGGTGATCTGCGTCCACGGCCAGGCCACCGGCGCGCCCTCGTACTCGGGGCTGCGCCCCCAGGCCGTGGTCCAGCCGTCGGCGGCCAGCCGCCGGGTGAGCGCCTCGGCCAGCGCCGTCTTGCCCGCCCCGGCGCCGCCCGAGACCAGGGCCAGGGCCGGCCGGCGGTGGCCGGCCACCGTCCCGGCCGTGGCCGTCAGCCGGTCCAGCTCCGCGTGCCGGCCCACGAAGGTACGCCGCTCCGCCGGCGCGGCCCGCACCGCGGATCCGCCGGCTGCCGGGACGCCGGCGGGCGACGGGGCCCCGGCGGGGCGATCGGGGTACGGCACGGTGTCCTCGCCGGGCGGGGCCGGGTCCAGCCGTGGCGCCTGGGCCAGGATGTCGGCCTCCAGGCGACGCAGCCGGGGGCCGGGGTCCAGGCCGAGTTCCGCCACCAGGGTCTCCCGGGCCCGGCGCAGCGCGCCCAGCGCCTCGCCCTGCCGGCCCGACCGGTACAGCGCGGTCGCCCACAGCCGCCAGGCCTCCTCGCGCAGCGGCTGCGCGGCGGCGTGCTGCTCCAGCTCGACGGCGGCCTCGGCGGCCCGCCCCAGCGCCAGCAGCGCCTCGCCCCGCCGCTGGACCGCCAGCATCCGCAACTCGTCCAGCCGGGTCGCCTCGGCGCGCGCCCACCCCTGGTCGGCGAACTCCCCGTACGCCGGGCCACGCCACCAGCCGAGCGCCTCGGTGAGGCAGGCGAGCGCCGGCTCGGGCTCCCCGTCGGCGAGCAGCTGACCCGCCTCGCCGACCGCCGTCTCGAACCGCCATGCGTCCACCGCCTCAGGTGCCGCCCGCAGCGCGTAACCGGGCGGCGCGGTCACCAGCAGCCGGGCCGGCCAGCGGGGCGGACGCTCCGGTTCCAGTGCCCGGCGCAGGTCCGCGACGAAGGTCCGGATCGCCGCCACCGAGCCGTCCGACGGGGTCTCCCACAGGTCCCCGACGAGCCGGTCCACGGACACCACCCGGCCCCGGGCGGCCAGCAGGCGGGCCAGCACCGCCCGGTGACGCGGGCCTCGCAGCGGGACCGGACCGCCTTCGCCGGTCGCCTCCACCGGACCCAGCACCCCGAAGGTCACCGCTGGTGCCCCCGCCCCCCGGCTCATGGCGCCCACTCTATGCACCGCCGCGCGGCGTCCCGGTCGGCGGCCGGTCACTCATCCGCTGCTGATCCGCTGCTCATCGCCCGCGGGCAGGCTCGATCCCGGACGACCGGTCGACGGGGGCGCCGCCCCCGCCCGGTCGACGGACCCCGAAAGGATCCCCGATGGCCCCCATGATCAACGGATTCGACTACCAGCGCGTCACCGTCGCCGACGGGGTCAGCCTGCACGCCGCCGTCGGCGGCTCGGGCCGCCCCGTCGTGCTGCTGCACGGCTTCCCGCAGACCCACCTCATGTGGCGGCACGTCGCCGCCGACCTCGCCGCCGACCACACCGTCATCTGCCCCGACCTGCGCGGCTACGGCGCCAGCGACAAGCCCGCGGCGACCGGCCCGGAGGTCTATGCCAAGCGCACCATGGCCGCCGACATCGTGGCGCTGGCCCGTGCCCTGGGCCACGACCGCTTCGCCCTGGCCGGGCACGACCGGGGCGCCCTGGTCGCCGTCCGCGCCGGACTCGACCATCCGCAGGCGGTCACCCACCTGGCCTCGCTCGACGTCCTGCCGACCCTGGACATGTGGAACGTCATGCGCGGCACCTCCGCCGCCGTCGGCTTCCACCTGTACCTGATGGCCCAGCCGCCCGGCCTGCCCGAGCAGCTCATCGCCGGCAGCCCCGACGCCTTCTTCGGCCACTTCCTCGACATCTGGACCCGGGACCCCGACGCCATTCCCGCCGAGGTCCGGGCCGCCTACCTGACGGCCTGCCGGGAGGCGATCCCGTCCATCGTCGCCGACTACCGCGCGTCCGCCGGCATCGACGTGGAGCACGACGCCGCCGACCGCGCCGCCGGCCACCAGCTGCGCATGCCGGTGAGCGTGCTCCAGCAGGACTGGGGCGCCGCCCTCGGCTCCGACGCCGCCGCCTTGTGGCGCGCCTGGGCGCCGGAGGTGGACCACCGCACCGTCTCCTGCGGCCACTTCATGGCCGAGGAGGCACCCGCCGAGGTGGTCAAGGCGCTCCGGGCGCTGCTGGCCCGGTGACCGGCGGCGGCTCCGGGGCCGGCCCGGCCCCGGAGCCGGCACGCGCGGGGTGTCGGCACTGCCCCGGGCCGCCCCGGATCGAGCGGTCCGGGCGGCGCCGACCGGGTCCCGACCCTGGGGTCAAGCCGCACCGTCCTTGCGACGGGATTCCGATTCCCGGGCGGTCTCCGCCGGCAGGGCGGGCGATCTCGGCGGCATGGTCGGGGACGGTCAGGGTAGGCGGCAGTCCGGCAGCGTCGAGATGAGGTGGACGATGGCGGGTACCTGGTTGCTCGGTGCGGGAGCCGAAACCTCCCGGCAACGGCCGACGGCCGTGCTGGTGGCGGTGCACGAGGACGGCGGTGCGGGTGGCAACGGCCCCGGCAGCGACGTGTCGCTGGAGGAGCTGCGACGGCTCGCCGACACCGACGGGCTCAGTGTCGCCGAGGCGGTGGTGCAGAACCGCCCGAAGCCGGACCCGGCGACCTACGTCGGCTCCGGCAAGGTCGACGAACTGGCCGCCGCCACGGAACGCGTCGGGGCCGAGTTGGTGATCGCCGACGGCGAGCTCACCCCCGGCCAGGTGCGCAACCTGGAGGAACGGGTCGGGGTACGGGTGGTGGACCGGACCGCGCTGATCCTGGACATCTTCGCCGAGCACGCCCGCACCAGCGAGGGTCGGGTGCAGGTGGAGCTGGCGCAGATCGCGTACCAGTTGCCCCGGCTGCGCGGCGACGGCCGGGTGATGTCCCGCGTCGGTGGCGGCCGGGTCGCCGGCGGCGCCGGCATCGGTGTGCGTGGACCCGGTGAGATGCGGCTGGAGACCCAGCGGCGGACGCTGCGCCAGCGGGCCACCCGGCTGAAGCGCAACGCCGCCGAGCTGGCCCGGCGCCGGGAACGCACCCGCAGCCGGCGGGCCCGCAACCAGGTCCCCTCGGTGTCGATCACGGGGTACACCAATGCCGGGAAGTCCGCCCTGCTCAACCGCCTCACCGGCGCGGACGCCCAGGTGCAGGACGTCCTCTTCGCCACCCTCGACCCGACGGTGCGGCGGATCAGCACCGGCGAGCTGACCTACACCCTGACCGACACGGTGGGCTTCGTCCGGCACCTGCCTCACCAGCTGGTCGACGCGTTCCGGTCGACCCTGGACGAGGTCACCAGCAGCGACCTGGCGCTGCACGTGGTGGACGCCTCCGCGCCCGACGCGCTCGGGCAGATCACCACGGTGCACGGGGTACTGCACGAGATCGGCGCCGGCCAGGTGCCGGAACTGCTGGTGCTCAACAAGATCGACATGGCGCCGCCGGAGTGGGTCGACGCGCTGTGCCGCGCGTACCCGGACGCGGTGCCGGTGTCCGCCCTGACCGGTACCGGCATCGACGAGCTGCGCCGGGCCCTGGCCCACCGCCTGGGCGAGCGGTGACCCCCGGGGCGCGCCGCGGGCCGTCCCGGGGAGATGACCAGATGACCATGCTGCTGGACCTCGGAAGCGGGTGACGGCCGACCATGTGCGGGATCAGCGGGGAGGCTCGGTTCGACGGAACCCGGGCCGACGCCGACGCGGTGGCCCGGATGACCGCGGCGATGCAGTCCCGGGGCCCTGACGGCGAGGGGGCGTGGAGCGACGGCTGGGTCGCCCTGGGGCACCGCCGGCTCACCGTGATCGACCTCTCGGAGGCCAGCGGGCAGCCGATGGTGCGCGAGGACCTGGGCCTGGCGCTGATCTTCAACGGCTGCATCTACAACTACCCGGAGCTGCGGGAGGAACTGCGGGCCGCCGGGCACACCTTCCGCTCCACCGGTGACACCGAGGTGGCCCTGGTGGCGTACGCGCACTGGGGCGAGGACTTCGTCGACCACCTGGTCGGCATGTTCGCCGTGGTCCTGGTGGACCGGCGACGGCGGCGCCTCGTGCTGGCCCGCGACCGGCTCGGCATCAAGCCGCTCTACCTCGCCGAGACCCCCGGCGCGCTGCGCTTCGCCTCCACCCTGCCCGCGCTGCTGCGCGGCGGGGGCGTGGACACCGGCATCGACCCGGTGGCGCTGCACCACTACCTCTCCTGGCACTCCATCGTGCCGGCACCCCGGACCGTCCTGCGCGGGGTACGCAAGCTGCCCCCGGCCACGGTGCGGGTGGTGGAGGCGGACGGGCGCAGCCGCGAGCGCGTCTACTGGCGACCCGACTACGTCCGGGACCCGGCGCGGGCGGGCATGGACGCCCGGGACTGGCAGGAGGCGGTCGGCGACGCGCTGCGCACCGCCGTACGGCGCCGGCTGGTCGCCGACGTGCCGGTCGGCGTGCTGCTCTCCGGCGGGCTGGACTCCAGCATGATCGTGGCCCTGCTGGCGGAGGCGGGGCAGCAGCACCTGCGGACGTTCAGCATCGGCTTCGACAGCCGGGGCGGCGAGGCGGGCGACGAGTTCCACTACTCCGACCTGGTGGCCCGCCACTACGGCACCGACCACCAGCGCCTGCGGCTCGCCGACGACGACCTCGTCCCGGCGGTACGCGCGGCGGTGCACGCCATGAGCGAGCCGATGGGCAGCCACGACGTGGTCGCCTTCCACCTGCTCTCCGAGCAGGTCGCCGCGCACGTCCGGGTGGCCCAGTCCGGCCAGGGCGCCGACGAGGTGTTCGCCGGGTACGCCTATCACCAGCCCTTCAGCGACCTGGCGCGCGGCGACATCGCGGAGGCGTTCGCGGCGGCCTTCTTCGACCGGGACCACGCGGAGCTGAACCGCGTGGTGGCCCCGGCGTACGCCATCGACCGGGACGCCAGCCGGGAACTGTTCGCCGCGGACCTGGCCGCGCCGGGCGCGGAGACCGCGCTGGACGCGGCGTTGCGGCTGGACACCCACCTGATGCTGCCGGACGACCCGGTCAAGCGGGTGGACAACATGAGCATGGCGTGGGGGCTGGAGGTGCGTACCCCCTTCCTCGACCAGGATCTGGTGACGCTGGCGGCGGCCTGCCCGCCCGAGCACAAGGTGGCGTCGGGCGGCAAGGGGGTGCTCAAGGAGATCGCCCGGGAGGTGCTGCCGGCGGAGGTGGTCGACCGGCCCAAGGGGTACTTCCCCGTCCCCGCCCTGCGCAACGTGGACGGCGCGATCCGTGATCTGGTGGTCGAGGCGCTGCGCGCGCCGGCCGCGCGGGAGCGGGGGCTGTTCCGCACCGAGTACGTCGCCGGGCTGCTCGACGACCCGGAGCAGGCGCAGGCGGCGGCCGGCAGCAACAAGCTGTGGCAGCTCGGCCTGTTGGAGATCTGGCTCCAGTCGCACGACGTCCGCTGACCGGCCCGGGCGTCCGCGGCGGTCCGGCCGGGATCGCGGGCGCGTCCACCCGTGGGCCGGGTCGGTCGGAACGTGCCTGCCGTGCCCGGCAAAAGTGTTTAAATCGGGATGAAGGGTATGGGGCTGATCGACTGGAGGCGAGCGGGATGCAGATGACCGCGACCGACAACCACGCCGTCGCGCAGGCCGTCCACGACGTGGGCTCGGCGCTGTGGTTCGGCGGCACCGTGATGGGAGTTGCCGGCGTCAACAAGTCCGGCAGCGACCTCCAGCAGGGCATCGACCGGATCCGGGTCGCCGAGTCCGCCTGGGGCCGGTTCAGCCCGGTGCAGTGGCTGGGCATCGGCGCGACCATGCTCGCCGGGCTGCGGCTGACCCAGGTGGGCGGCCGGCGCATCGCGTTGCAGAAGGGGTTCGGCACGGTGGGCGCGCTGAAGGCCGGCATCACCGTCGCCGGTGCCGCGGCCACCGCATACGCGGCGTACTGCGGCAACCGCATCGGCCGGCTGGCGGAGGAGGCGCACCAGCGGGGCGAGCACCTGGAGGTACGCGACGCCACCATCCCGACCGCGGGAACGCCGGCCGACATCGCGACCTGGCAGCGGCGGCAGCGTCTCGCCCAGTTCGCGGTGCCGGCGCTCGCCGGGGCGAACATCGTCTGCGGCTCGTACCTCGTCCAGTCCTACCGCCTGGGCGCCACCGGGAAGGGGCTGCTCCGGCGGCTGCTGCCGGACTGAGCCGCCGTCGAGGCCGGCCCCGCGAAGGGGGCCGGCGGGGGAGAGGAGCGCCGGCATGACCGATGGACCGTTCGACGTGCCGCCGGAGGCCGACGCGATCGAGCAGCGCCAGCCGCTGGTCGACGAGGGGCAACCCGACGTGCCGCCGGAGCCGCAGTCGGCGGACGCCACCGTGGCCGACCTGGTCGAGCAGGGCGCGTCCGTGCCGGGGGAACACGACCTGCCGGCGGTCACCCTGCCGGAGGACGCCACCGCGGCCGACGCCCTGGAGCAACGCCAGGTGGTCGGCCCCGGCGACGAGGACCGCCGGGACTGACCGACGCGGACGCCGGCCGCGGCGGCGCTCAGGTCGCGGTGGTCTGCGCCGCGAGGTGGTCCAGCACGGCCCGCACGTCGTTGCCGGTACGCGCCATGATCCGCCGTTGCCGGGTCGCGCCGGTTCCCTCGGCCCGGAGCCGGTCGAGCTGACGACGCACGTACTCGACGTCGCCGTGGCGGGCCAGCGCGGGTGACACGGTGGCGAACAGTTCGTCGACGAGGTCCCAGGCCGGGCGGGCACCGCCCCGGTGCAGGTCGACGAGGTCGCCGTCGAGGCCCTCGTGGGCCGCCCGCCAGTGCGCGGCCGAGACCAGGCAGTCCCGCAGCCGCGGGGCGGGCACCCCGGCGCGGACCTCGTCGGCGATCGTGGCGACCAGCGCCCGGACCAGCCCGGCCACCAGCACGGTGTCGTCCACGGTCGGGCAGACGTCACCGACCCGGACCTCCACCGTGGGGTGGGTGGCCGAGGGGCGCGCGTACCAGTAGACCATCGCGGTGTCGAGCATGATCCCGGCGGCGATCAGCTCGTCCACCGTCCGGTCGTAGTCGGCGACGGAGTCGAAGTGCGGGGTGGGGCCGAGGCTCGGCCACCGCTCCAGCTGCATCGACCGCCAGCTGGCATGGCCGGTGTCCCGGCCGTCGTGCAGGGGCGAGTTGGTGGTGAGCGCCTGCACGACGGGCAACCAGGGCCGCAGGTGGTTGCAGATCTGCACGGCGAGTTCCCGGTCGGGCATGCCGACGTGCACGTGGGAGCCGCAGACCGCCGGATCGTGCGCGACCGGCCCGAACCGCCGCGACATGGCGTGGTAGCGAGGTTCGTCCGGCACCGTCCGGTGCCGCTCGTGCACGGGCGTCGCCCCCACCGCGACGAGCCGGGCACCCGCGACCTCGGCCGCGTCGGCGGCCCAGCGCCGCAGCCCCACCAGGTGCTCCCGCAGCTCGGCCAGGCTCGACGACACCGGCGTCACCATCTCCACCATGCTGTGCCGGAACTCCTGCCGGCTCTGTTCGAGCGCGGCGCCGGAGAAGGTGTCGAGCACCCGCTCGGCGACCGGCAGGCTCCGCCCGGTGGCGGGGTCGAGGAGCAGGAACTCCTCCTCCACGCCGAGGGTCAGGGTGGCCAGATCGGGCCGGGCGGACACGGTCGGACGCTGGGTCATCGCGATCGTCCGTTTCGTCGGTCGGAGCGTGGGCGTCGGCTGCCGGCTGACGGCTTCCCGCCCGACGGGACGGCAAACGACCCGGGTTCCGGCGGCTCAACGCCACCACCCGCCGGCCGGCGCCCCGGTCCTCGGGCTGACCGGCCGCGGCGGCTCAACGGACCGGACGCGGGCGGCGGGGTGCCGCCGCCCGCGCCGGGATCCCCGGTGCGGTGCCGCCCGGCACCGCACCGGGGATCAGAAGGGCCACTGCTCGCGCGAACCGGCCTCGAGCAGCGGGATCATCCTGAACGCGGCGTCGGAGAGACCGCCGAACGTGTGCCGGTTCCCGGCCGCCGGCGCGTGCCCCACCCGGTAGCCGGCCAGGTTCCAGGTGTACACCGGAACCGCCGCGGGCACCGCGGCCGTCACGTCCGCCGACCGGTGCCAGTGCGCCTGCTCGTCGGTGAGGATGACGACCCGGTCGTGCCGGTCGTAGTGCGTGCGCACCGCCTTCTCGGTCTCCGTCCCGCGGCCGTGGAACCAGCCACCGTCCTTGAACCGGCGTACCGACGCCAGCACCGACTCGCCGGCCACCGCCGGGAACACCGTGCTGTCGTCGGAGAACGAGACCACCGTCGCGGCCGTGGCGCGGGCGGCCAGTGCGAGGCCGAACACGGTGGCCGCGTCCCAGCAGCGCAGCGTGCCGTCCCTGCTGAAGGGGCTCTGCATCGACCCCGACGTGTCGATGAGGATCAGGGTCCGCCCGTCCAGCGCCGGCACGTTCGCCAGCGCGTGCTGCAACGCCTTCTCCAACGGGTACGCCCACCGCAGGCTCGGCGCGGCGTTGTACGCCGACAGGAAACGCATCGGCAGCACGCGGGACCGGGCCACCTCAACGGGATCGGCGAGGCGGGCCGCCACGGTCTCGGCCACGGCGTCGCCGACCCCGGCCCGGTCGAAGTTGCGCAGGTTGCGCAGCAACGCCAGGTACCCCATGGTCGGGATGATCGTCTCCCAGGCCGTGGCGTCCATGGCGCCCTGCCGCCAGCCGGCGAGCGCCTCCCACGTCATCCCCGCCGCGCCCAGCACCGCCGGGTCGGTGACCTCGCGGCGCCGCTCGACCGGCATCGCCATCAGCTCGGCGCGCGCCGCCAGCACCGTCAGCGACGCGGGCAGCGGGTTGTCCCGCCGGTGCCGCCGGTCCAGCGCGTGCCGGAACAGGTCGCCCTGCCGCTCGTCCCGCGCGGACGGGTGGGTCAGGTCGATGACGTCGCCGAAGCGCACCGCGGTGCCGTCGGAGTCGTACTTGAGCAGGCTCCGCTCGTGGTAGAGCCGCACCGCCGCGTCGGCGATGCCCCGCTTGACCGGCTTCGGCAGCGACCGGCCGTGCCGGCCCAGCCAGTACGCCAGCGCCTCACCCGGCTCGTCCGCCCGCTGCAACGCGGCGTCGACGATCGCCCGGGAACCCGGGATGCCCGCGGCGACCTGCGCCCGGGCGCCCTCCAGGGCGGCCACGACGGACGCCGAGCGCAGCATCGCACCGGTACGCAGCCACGCCACGAAGCGGGCGAACCAGTCGCGGTCGGCGACGGCCACGGCGGCGACCAACTCGCGGAACCGCGCGTCGCGATCGGCGGCACCCTCGTAGAAGGTGTCCTCACCGACCATGTTCGACACGCCCAGCAGGAACAACTCGGCGCGCGCCGCACGGAGGAAGCCCGGCGCGCCCTCGGCGGTGACGTACCCCTCGTCCGCCGCGCGCCGGTCGCGGCGCAGCTTGAGATTGAACTTGGCCATCGCGTCCCCCATGACGGTCGAGCGGAAGGAGGACGCCACCACGACGCGTACCCGAGACCGGAGTCGGCGACGGACACATCCGCTGCTCTGTCCAGTTGAGCCAGCCACCCTGAGGTGAGCGGAGGACTCGAACCTCCAACCTGCGGATCCCGAAGTAACCGTTGCCTGCGCACCGGGTACGCGTGTGGTTGCGCCTCCCGAGATCGGTGTCGGCGGCGGTCGGGCCCTTCACCGGGGTACGAACCCCTCCAGA
This sequence comes from Micromonospora sp. URMC 105, assembly GCF_051386295.1. Lineage (NCBI taxonomy): Bacteria > Bacillati > Actinomycetota > Actinomycetes > Micromonosporales > Micromonosporaceae > Micromonospora > Micromonospora sp. URMC 105. Next base: position 18,967 of record NZ_JBPQTL010000067.1, read on the forward strand.
TGTAACCGTCACCTGCGCACCGGGAAGTGCGGGCATGACGCTAGTGGTGGCGACGTTCGCCGGACAACGGAGTTTGCCGTCTCGTGATCATGCACGGGAGGTACCCGCCGCGTGCCGAGATCGAGGACCGGCACGCGGCGTGAAGACACCTCCCGAGATCGAAGCGGCGACGGCGACCGGCCCTTGCGGGCCAAGGCGACCTGGGCCGCTGGTCGACACCGCCGGGTGTGGCGGCGGCGGGATTCGAACCCGCGTCTCCCCGTTGGAAGCGGAAGTAGCCGTTGCCTGCGCACCGGGAGGTGCCCCGCCGACGGTAGGCCACCCGCCCGTCACCCGGCAAGAGACTTCCGGGAACGACGGCCGGGCGTCGGCGCTACCGTCGAGGCGTGGGACGGATGCGCGGCGTCCAGGAGCGACCGGCGGGGCTGACGTACCAGCCTGAGCTGGTCAGCCCCGACGAGGAGCGGTCGCTGCTGGCCGTGCTCGCGGCGATCGACTTCACCGAGATCCGCATGCACGGCCAGGTGGCCCGGCGCACCGTCCGGCACTACGGCTTCGACTACGACTACGGCTCCTTCCAGCTCACCGAGGCCGAGGCGTTGCCGGTGGAGCTGCACGAGGTCCGCCGGCGGTGCGCCGATCTCGCCGGCGTCGCGGAGACCAGCTTCGCGCAGGCCCTGGTCACCCGCTATCCGCCGGGCGCCGTGATCGGCTGGCACCGGGACGCGCCCGCGTTCGGCCCGACGGTGGCCGGTCTCTCCCTCGCCGCCGCCTGCCTGTTGCGCTTCCGGCGCGACGTGGCCGACGAGCGACGGGTGTACGAGGTGGAGTTGGCGCCCCGCTCGGCGTACGTGCTGGCCGGCGCCGCCCGGTCGAGCTGGCAGCACAGCATCCCACCGGTGGCGGAGCTGCGGTATTCGCTCACCTTCCGCCAGCTCCGCCGGCGGTGACTGCCGCGGCAGCCCGTCAGACGACGCAGAACTCGTTGCCCTCGGGATCGCGCAGCAGGACGGCGTAGTGGTCCATCCCGGGTTCGTCCGTGGTCCGCACGACGGTGGCACCGGCCCGGACGACCCGCTCGACGGTCGCGTCGACCCGCTCGGTGCGCAGCTTCAGATCGACCGTGCTGCCGCCGCCGACCTTGAGGTCGAAGTGGATCCGGTTCTTGGTCACCTTGGGCTCGGGCACCTGCTGGAACCAGATCCGGGGCCCCCGGCCGCTCGGGTCGACGACCGACTCCGGCGTCTCACCCGCGCCGTCCGGCAGCTCCTCTGCGGGCACGCCCGCCGCCAGCCAGTACGCCCGCCAGGTGGGGTGCCCGCCCGGTGGCGGCTCCGGCACGTAACCCAGCGCCTCGGACCAGAACGCCGCCATCCGGCCCGGGTCGGCGCAGTCGATCGTCACCTGCAGTGTCAGCTCCACTGCCGGAGCATCGCAGCCGGGTACGACAGGCCCCGCCCCGGCCGTCGGGCCGGTGCCGCCGCCGCGCCGCCTCGGCCCGCCGACCGTCAGTAGCCGTGGTCCAGGCCGCCCTCGTGCGGGCGGATGCGTTCCCGGAACACGTGGTAGTTCCACGCCTGGTAGCCGATGATCAGGGGCAGGAAGATCGCGCCCACCCAGGTCATCAGCACCAGGGTGTAGTGCTGGCTGGCGGATTCGCGCAGCGTCAGGCTGTACTCCGGATCGAGGGTCGACGGCAGCACGTCGCCCCGGGTGTACAGCGCGAGGAACACCGTCACGGTGGCGAAGACGATGGTCAGGCCGCTCATGGTGAAGGCCAGCGCGTCGCGCCGCAGCGACAGCGCCAGCCAGATGCTGGCCAGGGTGGCGAAGGCGGCGATGGGGAACAGCCAGGGCAGCACCCCGAAGTTCGCGAACAGGCCCTCGGTCACGTAGCCCATCACCACGAACGCCACCGTGGCGACGGTCGCCAGCGCATCCCAGCGCAGGGCGGCCCTCCGGGCCCGCCGGTGCAGGGTCGAGCCGACGTGCAGCCGCAACAGCAGGAAGTTGGCGCCGTGCAGCATGAACAGCAGGAGGGTGGCGCACCCGCCGACGACGGAGAAGGGGGTGAAGAGCGCGCCGAGGCCGCCCACCACGCGCTCGTCCTGGTTCACCGGCAGACCCTCGATGATCTTCGCCATCACCAGGCCCCAGAGGAACGCGGGGATCAGGCTGCCGCCGAAGGACATCCAGTCCCAGAAGTCGCGCCACCGCTGGTGGTTGACCTGGTTGCGGTACTCGAAGGAGACCCCGCGCAGCAGCAGCGCCAGCAGGATCACCACGAAGATCGGGTACATGCCGCTGAAGACGGCGCCGTACCAGCTGGGGAAGGTGGAGAACATGATCCCCGCCGCGGCGATCACCCAGACCTCGTTGCCGTCCCAGAACGGGCCGATGGTGCCGGTCAGGGCGCGCTCCTCAGCCTCCGTACGCGCCAGCAGGGGCCGCAGGATGTCGACGCCGAAGTCGAAGCCCTCCAGGAAGAAGTAGAGGGTGAAGGTGAGGGCCACCAGCCAGAACCAGAGCGTCACCAGATCCACGGGTCAGTTCTTCCGTTCGTAGCCCTGGAAGCCGTCGGCGAAGTAGCTCGGCGCCGGCGCGGAGGCGAGCTGGGCTTCGGGCTTGTGGGCGATGCCGGCCCGGGCGGTGACCGTCAGCAGGTAGATGTCCAGCCCGATGAGGCCCAGGTAGACCACCCACAGCCCGACGAGGCCGCTGAGCACCTCGGCGAAGGAGTTCGCGCTGACCCCCTGCGGCACGGTGAGCAGGCCGTAGACCATGAAGGGCTGCCGGCCCAGCTCGGTGACCACCCAGCCGAGGAAGTTGGCCACCCAGGGGAAGGGCAGCAGCAGGACCAGGATGCGCAGGTACCAGCGGGTCCGGTCGAGGGCGGCCCGCCGGCGCCACCAGAGGAACAGCCCGGTGAAGGCGGTGAGCAGCAGCAGCACGCCGATGGCCACCATCAGCCGGAACGACCAGTACACCGGCGCCACCGGGGGGACGTACTCCCCGGGGCCGTAGCGGCGCTGGTACTCCTCGTTGAGCTCCCGCATCCCCTGGTACCGGCCCTCCAGCTGGTTGAACGCCAGCAGCGAGCCGACGTACGGGATCTCGACGTTGAACGAGTTGCGCCGCTCGTCCTGGTCGATTCCGGCGATCACCGACCAGGGGGCGGGGGAGGTGGAGGTCTCCCACTGCGCCTCCATCGCGGCGAACTTCATCGGCTGGTCGGCGCGGGCGACCTGGGCCTCCCGGTGCCCACTGGTGGCGGAGAAGACCGTCCCGACCGCCGCGAAGACCAGCGCCACCCGCAGGGCCCGGGAGAACACCTCCACGTTCTGCCGCCGCCGCAGGTGGAAGGCGCTGATCCCGAGCGCGAAGAAGCCGGCGACGGTCCAGGCGCTGCCCTGCACGTGGGCGAAGTACAGCCAGGCCTTGTAGTTGAAGACCACCTCGCTGAAGCTGGTCAGCACCGCCCGCTCACCCTCGATCCGGTAACCCACCGGATGGTGCATCCACGCGTTGGCCAGCACGATCCAGAACGCGCTGACCTGGGTGCCGATCGCGACGAGCCAGATGCTGCCCAGCCGTATCCAGGCCGGCAGGCGGTCCTTGCCGAACCACCACAGGCCGATGAAGGTGCTCTCCAGGAAGAAGGCCATCAGCACCTCCAGCGCCAGCGGCACCCCGAAGATGTTGCCGACGAAGCGGGCGTACTCGCTCCAGTTCATGCCGAACTGGAACTCCTGCACGATCCCCGTGACCACGCCCACCGCGAAGTTGATCAGAAAGAGGTGCCCGAAGAAGTTCGTCATCCTCGCGTACGTGTCGCGCTGCCCCCGGCGGAAGAAGGCGAACGTCTCCAGGACGGCGATGAACATGGCCAGGCCGACCGTGAGCGAGACGAAGAAGAAGTGGAAGATGCTGGTGGATGCGAACTGGAATCGCGACAGCTCGACCGCGTCCATGCGCGTGACCTCCTGAAGCGGCCGACCGGTGACGGACCCCGTGGTCGCCCGGGGCTCGTCGCGTCACTGAACGTATCGAGCCGATCACCTGAGGGAGTGTCTTTCACCACCCGGTCACCCGAACCGTGCGCCTGCGCGCGGACGCCGTTCGCGACACCGGCTCGGCCGTTCGCCGGGGGCCCGGGGCGGCGGTAACCTGGGGCTCCTGCGGCCCGGGGTGCCATCTCGGACGGTGGCATCAGGGTCGGGCGATCGAGGGGGCGGGCGTGCCGGAGCGGGACGGCGGGCAGTCGACGGCGGACGGCCGGGTGCTGCCCCGTCGGACCGTCCTCGCCGCGCCGCGGGCCCTGCCACCGGGTGTCGCGCGTCACTGCGGGTTTCCGTCGACCGCGCCCCGGGGTACGGGCACGACGATGAGGTGTATCCGGAAGTGAGCAGCCGCACCGAGGAGCTGTTCGGCGGCGGCAGCGCGACCGGGCAGTTGATGGCCCGGCTCGACTGGGCGGCGACACCACTCGGCCCCGTCGAGTCCTGGCCGCAGAGCCTGCGCGCGGCCGTACGGATCGTGCTGTCCTCCCGATACCCGATGCTGCTGCTCTGGGGCGAGCGGTTCACCCAGCTCTACAACGACGCGTACTCGGCCCTGATCGGCGACAAGCATCCGGGTGCGCTCGGCGACGACGTCCGGACCACCCTGGCCGAGGGCTGGGACGTGCTCGCGCCGCTGATCGACGAGGCGATGGCGACGGGCGTGGCGAGCTGGGTGCCCGCGCTCCAACTGCTCCTCGACCGGTCCGGTTACCGGGAGGAGGCCTACTTCAGCGTCTCCCACGCCCCGGCCCGCGACGACGACGGCCGCACCGTCGGCATCTTCACCGTGTGCAGCGAGGTCACCGAGCAGGTGGTCGGGGAGCGGCGGCTGAGCCTGCTGCGTGACCTCTCCGTCCGCGGCGACGGGCGCACCGTCGACGTCCTCAGCACCTGCGCCCGCCTGGTCGAGGCGATCGGCGGGCACCGGCTGGACGTCCCGTTCGCCGCGATCTACCTGCGCGAGGGCGCCGCACTGCGCCGGGTGGCCTGCACCGACGACGCCCCGGCGGCGGAGGCGCTGCCCGAGGTGGTGCTCGACGGCGACCCGGCCTGGGGGCTCTGGTCGGCGAGCAGGGGAGCGGCCACCGAGGTCCACGGCGTCGCCCAGCGGTTCACCCTGCCGGCCGGGGCGTTCGGCGAGCCGGTGGCCGGCGCGATGGCGCTGCCGCTGCCCTCCGCCGAGGCGGATCAGCCTCTCGGGGTGCTGGTGGCCGGGGTCAGCCCCAGCCGCGCCCTCGACGAGGCGTACCGGTCGTTCTTCCAGCTGCTGGCGCAGCAGGTGGCCGTCGCGGTGCGCAACTCCCGCGCGTACGAGGAGGAGCGGCGCCGGGCAGAGGCGCTGGCCGAGCTCGACCGGGTCAAGACCAGCTTCTTCACCAACGTCAGCCACGAGTTCCGGACGCCGCTGACCCTGATGCTCGGCCCGCTGGCCGACGCGCTCGCCGACGACCGGCATCCGCTGCCGCCCGAGCAGCGGGAGCGGGTGGAGACCGCCCGGCGCAGCGCCGACCGGCTGCTCGCCCTCGTCAACAGCCTGCTGACCTTCTCCAGCCTGGAGGCGGGACGGGCCCGGAGCCGGGCGCGGCAGGTGCGGTTGCCGGAGCTGACCGCCGAGCTGGCCGGCGTGTTCCGGTCCGCGATCGAGCGTGCCGGGCTGCGCCTGGAGGTGGACACTCCGCCGCTGCCCGGGCCGGTGGTGCTGGACCCGCTCAACTGGGAGCGCATCGTCACCAACCTGCTCTCCAACGCGCTGAAGCACACCTTCGTGGGGCGGATCACGGTCGGGCTGCACGCCCACCCCACGGAGCTGCGGCTGACCGTCGCCGACACCGGCATCGGCATCGCCGAGGAGGAGCTGCCCCGGCTCTTCGAGCGCTTCCACCGGGTGGAGGGTGCCCCCTCCCGCAGCCACGAGGGCACCGGCATCGGGCTGGCCCTGGTCCGCGAGCTGACCCGGCTCGAAGGCGGCGACGTACGGGTCGACAGCCAGGTCGGGCGCGGCACCACCTTCACCGTCGCGCTGCCCTGGGCGGCGCTGCGCCGCAGCGCGGACGCCGGCGTGGCGGCGGGCGAGCTGGGTGACACCGCCCGCGCCGTGGCCCAGGAGGCCAACGGCTGGCTGGTCGACCCACTCGGCCGCGAGCCGGCCGCGCCGGCCGTGCCGGAGCCGTCGGAGACGCTGCCCGCCACCGGGTCCGGCGTCCGGATCCTGGTGGCCGACGACAACGCCGACATGCGCGCGTACCTGGTCCGGCTGCTGACCGGACAGGGCTGGCGGGTGGAGACGGTCGGCACCGGCCGGCAGGCCCTCGACGCGATCCGGCGCGACCCGCCGGACCTGTTGCTGACCGACGTGATGATGCCCGAGGTCGACGGCTTCACCCTCGTGCGCACCCTGCGCGGGCGGCCGGAGACGCGGGCGCTGCCGGTGGTGGTGCTCTCCGCCCGCGCCGGCGCGGACGCCGCCGTCGAGGGCCTCGACCTGGGCGCCGACGACTACGTGGTCAAGCCCTTCACCGCCGCCGACCTCGTCGCCCGGGTACGGGCCACCCTCGACGGGGCCCGCCGGCGCGGGTGGACGCCGCACGCCGAGGACCGCCGGGCGGACCCGCTGCCAAGTACCGCCGCGGCGGCCCTGGACGTCGCGCCACCGTCCGTCCGTACCCCGGCCGGCGCGGCCCCGGACGTCGCGCCACCGTCCGTCCGTACCCCGATCGGCGCGGCCCCGGACGTCGCGCCGCCGTCTACCCGCACCGCCGAGCACCCGACCGCCGCCGACCGGTCGGCGCCGCCGGCCATGGTCGGTGCCCCGACGGGGCCGCCCACCGGGGCGCGGGTCCCGAACGGCCGGGAGCCGGCGCTCCCGGTGGAGACCGGGTGGAGCTACCCCGCGCACGCCACCTCCGCCTCGGCGATGCGGCGCGACGTGCGCGGCTGGCTGGAGTCGCTGCACGTGCACCCCGACGTGGTGCAGGAGTTGCTGGTGGCCGCGTCGGAGGCGTTCAACAACGCGGTCGAGCACGCGCAGCAGCCGACCCGGCCGGAGGTGCAGGTACGGCTCCAGGTCGTCGCCGGCACCGCCCGGGTCAGCGTGCGTGACTTCGGCACGTGGCGGGACCGGCAGCCGGCGATGGACCGTGGCCGTGGCGCCACGCTGATGAACGCCTACGGCGACGTGCTGCTGGTGTCGACCGCCGCCGGCACCACGGTGACCATCGAGCGTCGCCTGACCGACGACGAGGGCTGACCGGAACGCGAGACCCCGTCGGCCAGATCCTGCTGGGTTCGGTCTCCGTGCGGTTGCCGGCGCGCGGCAGCCGTCACCGTCAGGCTCGGACGTCCGCCGGAAGGCTCAGGTAGCGGCTGAGCCGGGCGGCGGCGTCGAGCATGGCGACGCCCCGGGCGGTGAGCCGTCGCTGCCAGTCGTCCAGGGCGCGGGAGAGCATCTCCGTGCCGCCCGCCGTGCGGACCTGCTGGACCACGGTGGCGATGGTCGCCAGCGGGTACCCTCCGCGCCGCAGCAGGTGGGCCAGTTCGGCGTCGCGGACGTCACTCGCGCGAAACACCCGGTAGCCGGTGACCGGATCGCGTGCGGGGGCGAGGATGCCGGCGCTTTCCCACTTGCGCAGGGTGGCCGGGGTGACCCGGAGCCGGCGCCCGAGTTCGCCGATGGTCCACCCGCCGGAGGCCGGAGCGTTGCCCGGCCCCGCGGGCAGGTCCCCGATCGCTGCCCGCACCGCGTCGAGCGTGCCCCGGTCGCGCAGCAGCTGGCCGTGACCGCGGTCGATGACGACCAGCGCGTCGTCGAGCGCGCCGTCGTGCAGCGCGTTCATGATCCGGCCGGCGGCCGGGTGACCGTGTGCCGCGACGAGCGCCAGATAGGCGCGCAGCGCGGCCGCATGAACCTCGGTGTAGACGCGGTAACCGCTGCGCGTGCGCTCGGCGGGCGGAATGAACCCGTCTCGCTCGTAGTTGCGGACCGCCTGGGTCGAGAGTCCGTGCTCGCGCGCGAGGTCGGATGGTCGCACGGTTTGAGACTTTAGCGGGAGTTCGCGCGCTGCCTTCCGCCCTAAGTCTCCACCGAGGTTTCAAGGGTACGGTTGAGGCACATGAGCCAGGACATCCGAGACTTCGTACCCGCGCCATGTGATCTGCTCGCCCTCGGCGAGCCGACCCACCAGGAGCCCGCCTTCGGGGCGGTCCGCAACGAGCTCTTCGCCCAGCTGGTCGGGCTCGGCTTCCGCTCGATCGCCCTCGAGACCGATCGCGTGGCCGCGTTCGCCGTCGACGACTACGTGCTGCACGGCACCGGAAGCCTCGCCTCGGCGATGAGCGAAGGCTTCTCCCACGACTTCGGCTCCCTGGACGCCAATCGGCGGCTGGTCGCCTGGATGCGGGAGTACAACCGGGACCGGCCGGCGCAGGAGCGGGTGAGCTTCCACGGCTTCGACGCCCCGACCGAGAACACCAGCGCGCCCAGCCCGAGGAGCTACCTCGAATACGCACGCGACTATCTCCACGTCGAGAACCTCGACATCGCGGGCATCGCCGGGGACGACCATCGCTGGAGCCGCGCCGAGGCGATCCTCGACTTCACCATGTCCATGGGCGCCACGCCCGAAGCCGAGCGGCTGCGCAGCATCGGCGAGGATCTGCTCACGAGGCTCTACGCCCGCGCGCCGGAGCTGATCGCGAGGACCTCACGCGCCGAGTGGCTCCGGGCCAAGGCGTACCTCGATGCCGGCCTCGGGCTGCTCCACTACCACTGGCAGGCGGCCCAGCCCCTCGGGCAGAGCGATCGGATCTGCCTGCTGCTGACCACCCGGGACACGCTGATGGCGCGCAATCTGCGCGACATCCGCACCGTCGAGGCGGAACGCGGCCCGACGATGCTCTTCGCCCACAACACCCACCTGCAACGCAACGGGAGCGCCTGGAGCCTGGGCGACCTGAGCGCCAACTGGTTCGGCGCCGGGGCCATCGTCGACTCCCTGCAAACCGAGGGCTATGTCTTCATCGCGGGCAGTCTCGGGCGCAGTGCGGTCCTGCAGCTGGGCGAGCCCGAGCCGGACACCTTCGAGGGTGTCCTGCAACGCCGCGTCACCGGCTGGGGCCTGATCCCGGCCACCGAGGTGTCGCCGGCTCGCACGCGCACGGACACCACGCCGCGGCAGGGCTGTTTCCCGCTCGACCAGGCGACCGTCGACGGCGCCGACGCGATCATGCACATCACCGGCTGAGGCGGTGTCCGCCCGCGTGGTGGGGCGCCCCACCACGTGGCGAGCCGCCAACCCTAGTCGCGGGTGATCAGGCCGGGGCCGGCGACGAGGGTGATGTCGCCCGCGCCGAGCTCGTGACCCTCCTCGCAGCGGAGCACGGTGCGTACCGGGCAGCCGCAGTCGCGGTGGGTGGCCAGCACGGGCGGGCCCGTCTCGTCGGCGGCCCAGGTGTCCCCCCAGTGGCGCAGGGCGGTGACGACCGGCAGCAGCTCCTGCCCCTTGCGGGTGAGCTGGTACTCGTACCGGGTGCGCTGGCCCTGCTCGCGGTAGGGGGTCCGTTCGAGCAGCCCGGCGGCGACCATCTCCCGCAGCCGGGCCGCCATCGCCGGCTCACCGATGCCCACCCGCCGGACGAAGTCGTCGAAGCGGCGGGTGCCGAGCAGCGCCTCGCGCATGATGAGCATCGCCGACCTGCTGCCGACGATGTCCATGGCGCGGGCGATCGAGCAGTTGGTCATCGACCACGCCTCCCGGTCCTCCCGCAGATCCTGCATGCCCCCAGCGTACGGGCTGACTTGCGCCAACGCTAGTCAGGGTGCTTCACTGGGTGAGCTGACTTCTTGAAACAAAAGTCAGGCTCGGTCCGGTGGACTTCACGAACAGGATGAATCATGGACATCTCGACCACGACCGCACTGGTGACCGGCGCGAACCGGGGCTTCGGCCGCGCCCTCGCCGGCGAACTGCTCGCCCGGGGCGCCACGGTGTACGCCGCCGCCCGCAATGCCGCCCAGATCGACCTCCCGGGCGCCCGGCCGCTGGAGCTGGACATCACCGACCCGGCCTCCGTGGCGGCGGCCGCGGCCGCGGCCGGCGACGTCACCCTGCTGGTCAACAACGCCGGCTCGGCGACCGGGGCGGACCTGCTCACCGGCGACCTGGACCAGATCCGGCTGGAGATGGAGACCCACTACCTCGGCACCCTCTCGGTCACCCGCGCCTTCGCGCCCGTCATCGAGCGCAACGGCGGCGGCGCCGTCCTCAACGTGCTCTCTGTGCTCTCCTGGTTCGCCCTGCCCACCGGCGGCGGTGCGTACGGGGCGGCGAAGGCGGCCGAGTGGGGGCTCACCAACGCCCTGCGCCTGCAGCTCGCCCCGGCGAAGATCCGCGTCGCGGGACTGCACGTCGGCTTCATGGACACCGACATGACCCGGGCGGTCACCGCGCCCAAGCTCGACCCCGGTGCCGTCGCGGCGTACGCGGTCGACCAGCTCGCGGCGGACGCGTACGAGATTCTCGCCGACGACCTCAGCCGGGACGTGCGCGCCAAGCTCGCCGGCGGCGTGGCGGCCCTCTACCCGCAGCTGCCGTAGCCGCCCCGGCCCGACCCGCTGCCGCGCGGGCCGCGCCGTCGGAAGGCCCGTCCGGGCCCACGCCCCTCACCCGTCATTCCTGCAAGGAGTAGCTGTGCCCGAACAGCCGACCGTCACCACCGCATCGCGGGAGCCGACCGTGCCCGCCGCCGCGGCGCCGGCGCGCAAGGCCCCCGCACGCGGCTCCCACGCGGCGACCCTCGTCGCCATGTGCCTGGGCTCGTTGGTCACCTTCCTCCAGCTCACCGCCACCATCTCCGCGCTGACCACCATCCAGCGGGACCTGCGGGTCGATCCCACGACCCTGGTCTGGATCCCCAGCGCCTACACCCTGGTGCTGGCCAGCCTCGTGCTCTCCGCCGCCACGCTGGGCAACCGGTACGGCCGCAAGCGCATGTTCAGCGCAGGCGTCGCCGCCATGATGGCCGGGGCGGCGCTCATCGCCCTGGCCACCGCCCCCGGCTGGGTCATCGCCGGACAGCTCGTGGCCGGTGCGGGCGGGGCGCTGATCCTGGCGAACAGCCTGGCGATCCTCGGGGTGACCTTCACCGACCCGCACCGCCGCACCGAAGTGATCACCGCCTGGGCGGCGGCGTCCGGGATCGGCCTGGCGGTGGGCCCGGTGCTCGCCGGGACGCTGCTGGCGCACTTCCACTGGCACAGCGTCTTCCTGTCCACCGTGGTGCTGGGCGTGGTCACCCTCGCCGTCACCACCGTCCGGGTGGCCGAGTCGCGGCAGCCGGCCAGCCGTCTCGACCTGCCCGGCCTGCTGCTGGGTACGCTCACCGTCGCCGCCGTCGTCTACGCCCTGATCGAGGGCGGCCGGCACGGCTGGACCAGCCCGCCGGTGGCGGCCGCGTGGCTGACCGCCGTCGCCGGGCTCGTCGCCTTCGTCCTGGTCGAGCTGCGCACCGCCGCGCCGATGCTCGACGTCCGGCTGTTCCGGTCGGCCTCCTTCAGCGCCGTCATGGTCGTCGCCGCCGTGTCGCTGTTCGGCTTCACCGGCGTGTCGATCCTGCTCGTGCTCTTCCACGAGCGCGCCCAGGCGCTCAGCCCGCTGGACACCGGCTGGCGGATGCTGGTGGTGTTCGGTCTCTACGCCCTCACCGCCTTCGTCGCCGGCCGGGCGATCCGCCGTACCGGCTTCAAGGCGCCGCTCGCCCTCGGCCTGCTGCTGGGCGGCCTGGCCAGCCTGGGCCTGTCCACCCACACCCCGAGCACCCCGTTCAGCCAGAGCTGGCCCCTGCTCGCGCTCTTCGGCGTGGCCTGCGCGCTGGTCGTCGCGCCGGCCACCGCGGC
>NZ_JBPQTL010000068.1:0-29834 GCF_051386295.1 Micromonospora sp. URMC 105
CCCCCCCCCGCCGCGGGTCGCGGTGGCGGGCGCCGAGGGGGCTGCGACGATCAGTCGTCGCCCTGGAAGTAGCTGATCAGCCGGAGCAGCTCCAGGTAGAGCCAGACCAGGCTGACCACGATGCCGAACGCGGCCGTCCAGGAGTAGCGCTGGGGCAGCCCCATCGCGACGCCGTCCTCGACCTCCTTGAAGCTGAGCACGAAGCTCAGCGAGGCGACCACGATGCAGACCAGGCTGAAGCCGATGGCCAGCGGGCTGCCGTCGCGCAGGCCGGTGTTGACGTCGAGGAAGACCGCCAGCACGAAGTTGATCAGCATGACGGCGAAGAGGCCGGCCATCACGGCGATCATGCCCTTGACGAACTTCGGGGTCGCCCGGATGACCTTCGCCTTGTAGAGCATGGCCATCACGAAGAAGACACCGAAGGTGGCCACCACGGCCTGGAGCACGATGCCTTCGAAGGCCGTCTCGTAGGCCTTGCTGACCAGGCCGACGAAGGCGCCCTCCACGACGGCGTACGCGACGACCAGCGCCGGGTTCGCCATCCGGGAGAACGAGATGATCAGGCCGAGCACCAGGCCGACCATCGCGGCGCCGATCCACGCCGGGCCGAGGAGCGCGTCCGGGACCAGCACCCAGGCGGCCGCGGCGGAGACGCCGAGGATGCCCAGCAGCGCGACGGTCTTGACGACCACGTCGTCGATGGACATGGTGCCGGCGGCCGGGGCCACCGGGTAACCGGGCTGGCCCGGGTACTGCGGGGGAATGCCGGGCTCTGCGTGGCCGTACTGCCCGGGCGGGGCGTACCCGGCGGAACGCTCCCGCTCGGCCGCCTGGCCGAGCCGGGCCAGCACCGGGTTCGAGGTCTTCACTTCTCAGGCCTCCCTCAGGGGGTCATCGCACGCACGACGTGCCCTACCAGAGTAGACGCATCCGGCGAACTGCGCGCCCGTGCGGCGGCTGAGGGATGGCTGAGAGTGCCCGGGGCGGGGGTCGAACCCGCACGCCTTTCGGCAGCCGCTTTTAAGGCGGCCGTGTCTGCCGTTCCACCACCCGGGCGGGCGGCACCGGCGCGTCGACACGCGGGCGGTGCAGTGTCACCGTAACCGTTCACCGGCGACCCGGCGTACCCCGTGACGGGTGCCGCACTAGGGTCGAGCCCGTGACCAGCGCAGCCCGTACGGCGTCCGACGCCGACCCCGACCTGGCTCTCGGCCTCGCCGAGCCGGCCGCGCCCGGGACCCGCGCCGACCGCTGGCGGGCCACCGTCGTCCGGCACCGCACCGACCTGCTGGTCGGCCTCGCGTTCGTGCTGCTCGCCGGCTGGCTCACCAACGGCCTGTGGCCCGACCCGACCGGCCGGGTGCTGGCGCTCAACCCGGAGGACCAGACCCTCTACGAATGGTTCCTGGCGGTCGACTCGCGGGCCCTGCTCGGCGACTTCGGCCTGCTCACCGACCGGCTCAACAGCCCGGACGGGGTGAACCTGATGACCAATACCACGGTCATCGCGCTCGGCGTGCTCTGCGCGCCGGTCACCCTGCTCTTCGGCGCGCCGGTCACCTTCGCCCTGCTGGCCGGGGTGAACCTCGCCGGCACCGCCGTCGCCTGGTACCTGCTCTTCACCCGTACGCTGCGCGCCCGCCGGCTCGCCGCCGCGCTCGGCGCCGGCCTCTGCGGCTTCGGGCCCGGCATGGTCTCCCAGTCCAACAGCCACCTGCACATGACCGCGCAGTGGCTGGTCCCGGTGATCGTCTGGCTGGTCGTGCGGCTGCTGCGCGCGGCCGACCCCGGAGCCACGTCGCTGGACCCGCCGGACCGGCGCCGGCTGGTCACCTCGGCGGTGGGGCTGGCCGCCGCGGTCACCGTGCAGATCTTCGTCGGCGAGGAGGTGCTCTTCCTCACCGCGCTCACCCTGCTGGTGATGACCGTCGCGTACGCGGTGACCGACCGCGAGCTGCTGCGCCGGGCGCTGCCCGGCTTCGCGGGCGGACTGATGCTCGCCGCCGGGCTGGCCCTGCTCGTCCTCGGCTACCCGCTGTGGTTCCAGTTCGCCGGGCCGCAGGGCGTGGCCGACGGCATGTTCAGCCCGCACTACTTCTCCGCCGACCTGCGCAGCTGGTGGACCATCTCCCCGCTGTCGGTGGTGGGCAGCGACTCCTCGGCCCGGCTGACCACCGGCCCGGCCGAGTACAACACCTTCCTCGGCCTGCCGCTGCTGCTGGTCGCCGCCGGCTGCGCGCTCTGGCTGGGCCGCCGGCCCCTGGTGATCGCCTGCCTCGCCGGCGCGCTGGTGATGGGCGCGCTGTCGCTCGGTCCCGAGGTGGTGCACGACGGCGACCGCAGCGCCGTGCCCGGGCCGTACGCGCTGCTCGCCGGCCTGCCGGTGATCGACGGCGCGCTGCCGATGCGGTTCGGGCTGCCGGTGCTGCCGCTGGCCGGGACCGTGCTGGTACTCGCGGTCGACCGGGCACTGCGCCGGCCGGGCCGGGTGCGGCTGCTGGTCCCGGCCGCGGTGGGAGCGGCCCTGCTCTCGGTCTTCCCCGCTCCCCTGCCGACGGCCGAGCGTCCCCCGCTGCCCGAGTTCATCACCGGCGGGCACTGGCGGGAGTGCGTACGCCCCGGCGGAGTGCTGGTGCCGGTGCCGGCCGCCACCCCCAAGGAGCCCTGGCCGATGCGCTGGGCGGCGGCGGCCGACGCGGCGTTCGGCATCCCGGAGGGCTTCTTCATCGGCCCGTACGGCCGGGACGGTACCGCCGCGATGGGCACCTACAAGCAGCCCACCTCGGCGCTGCTGGCCGACGTGGCCCGGCGGGGCGACGAGCCGGTGATCGGCGAGGAGCAGCGGCGGCAGGCCCGGGCGGACGCCGACTTCTGGGGTGCGGACTGCGTGGCGGTCACCGACGACGCCCCGCACGCGGAGAGCCTGCGCCGCACGCTGGTGCAGCTCTACGGCCCGGGCACCCGGATCGCCGACGCCTGGACCTGGCGGGTCTGAACCGCCCCGACCACGGCGAAGGGCCCCTCCCGGCACGGGAGGGGCCCTTCGTCGCGAGTGGGGTCAGACCGGGCGGCCGACGCCCGCACCGACCGGCTGGGACGCCTCGGCGAACTCCTCGCGCGGGTCGTGCAGCTGACCCAGGGCGACCACCTCACGCTTGAGGAAGAACGCCAGCGACCAGTCGACCACGACCCGGACCTTGCGGTTGAACGACGGGATCCGGCTCATGTGGTACGTGCGGTGCATGAACCAGGCCGGCCAGCCGGTCATCTTCACGCCGTACACCTGGGCGACGCCCTTGTGCAGGCCGAGGCTGGCCACGCTGCCCGCGTGCTTGTGCTTGTAGTCGACCGGCTCGCGACCACGGATCACGTTCGCGATGTTGTCGGCCATCCGGGCCGCCTGACGCACCGCGTGCTGCGCGCTCGGCGAGCAGTAGTTGCCCGGCTCCTTGGTCAGGTCCGGCACGGCGGCGCAGTCGCCGGCGCTCCAGGCGCCCTCGACGACCTCGTCGCCGTCGACGATCTGCAGCGTCGGCAGGCAGGTGACCCGCCGCCGCTCGTCACGCGGGAAGTCGGTCGCGTCGAGCATCGGCGAGGGCTTCACGCCGGCCGTCCACACGATGGTGTCGGAGCGGAAGGTGTCGCCGTCGGAGAGCTTGACCACACCGTCGACGCAGGACTCCAGCCGGGTGTCCAGGCGGATGTCCATGTTGCGCTTGAGCAGCTGCTGGACCGTGTAGGCACCCATGTCCCGGTCCACCTCGGGCAGCACCCGCTGGGTCGCCTCGACCAGCACCCAGCGCATGTCCTCGGGCTTGAGCTCCGGGTAGTACCGCAGCGCGTCCCGGGCCATGTCCTCCATCTCGGCCAGCGCCTCGATGCCGGCGTAACCGCCGCCGACGAAGGTGAAGGTGAGCGCCGAGCGGCGGACGTCGGGGTCGGGCGTGGCGGCCGCCACGTCGAGCCGGTCCAACACGTGGTTGCGCAGGTAGATGGCCTCGCCGATGGTCTTGAACCCGATGCCGTGCTCGTGCAGGCCCGGGATCGGCAGCGTCCGGGAGACCGAGCCGGGAGCCAGCACGACGTGGTCGTACTCGATCTCCCGGGTGGGGCCGCTGATCGGCTGCACCACCGCGGTCTTCCGGTCGTGGTCGATCCGCGTCACCGCGCCCGCCACGACCTTGCACCGGCGCAACTCGCGCCGCAGCGGCACCACGGAGTGCCGGGGCGAGATGTTGCCGGCCGCCGCCTCGGGGAGGAACGGCTGGTAGGTCATGTGCGGCTGCGGGTCGACGACGACGACCTCGGCCTCACGGGAGCTCAGCTTCTTGGACAGGCGCAGAGCGGCGTACAGGCCGACGTGCCCGGCACCCACGACAAGGATCCGCTTCGGATTCACGTCATCTATCTTTCCCCGGGCTGCTCAGGTAATCCCGTCCGAGACCCCCTTCTGTGACGGAGCACAACCCCTGTGACCTGCGCAACGTCCCGGAGCCGTCCCGCTATCCGCGACGCAGCAGCCAGCCCAGCAGCCCGGTCAGCCCCACCGCCACCAGCAGTCCTGCCACCGTCGCCGCCTGAAACCCGGCACTGCCACCGATCCCGCCCAGCCAGGCGAGGATCACCCCGACCACGGCCGTGGCGAGCATCACCGCGCCGGCCCGGGTGAGCCAGCGCAGCACCAGGTCCGGGTCGACCACCCCGTCGTAGGGCAGCACCGCGGCGAGCGCGCAGAGGGTGTGCGCCAGGTAGAGGGCGGCGGCCACGGCGAGCAGCCGCCAGAGCGCGATCGGCCGGTCGTACCCGGCGGAGGCGATCACCCAGCCACCCACCGTGACCAGGGCGGCGAAGGTCGGCCACCCTCGGCGCGGGGCCACCGCCGGCAGCACCGCCACCACCGTCAGTGCCAGCAGCGCCCGCGCGCTGAACATCTCGACCGGGTACGCCAGCAGCAGCCCGACCAGCACCGTGAGGAAGATGCCGGCGCGCACCAGCAGCGGCACCAGGCTCACCCGGTTGACCGCCGCGCGCACCGCCCGGACCCGTTCCGTGACCGCGTTCATCGGTGCCAGCCTTCGTTCGCGACTGCGGGACTCCGCTGCGCTGCGTTCCTCGCGCTCACCGGGCGCCGACCCGTGGGGCGGTGGCCAGGCGGGCCACGTCGCGCAGCACCTGGTCGAGGCTGCCCGCGCCGGCCCAGCGCACCACCGGCACGCCGTGTTCGCGCAGCTGGGCGATCATCGTGTCCCGGTCCAGCCGCCACAGCCGGTACGCCACCGGCGCCCAGCCCCGCTCGCCGGGCGGGCTGAGATCGGCGGGCAGGGTGTCCACCGCGACCACGAACCGGCCGCCCCGGGCCAGCCGGGCCAGCATCTGCGCGGAGCGCTCGTCCAGCAGCGGGGTGAGCACCACCACCAGCGCGTCGGCGGAGAGCACCTGCGGCCCGAAGACCTGGTCGTACGGCTCGTGCGGGGAGGCCTCGGCCCGCACGTCGAGCAGCCACTCCAGCACCGTCAGGTACTGCCGGCGGCCGGTGGCGGGGCGCAGCCGGCGGGCCGCCGGCCCGTACTCCAGCATCGCCACCCGGTCGCCCCGGTGCAGGTAGTGCTCGGCGATCGCGGCGGAGGCCCGGACGGTGGTGTCCAACACGGACGCCGCGCCCTTCACCCCGCCGGAGCGGCCCGCCTCGGCGAGCACGTCGAGCAGGACCACCACCTCCGCGTCCCGGTCGGACAGGGTGGCCGCCACGTGCAGCTGCCGGGCCCGCAGCGAGACCCGCCAGTCGATGCGGCGCAGCCGGTCGCCCGGCCCGAAGACGCGTACGCCGGCCAGCTCACCGCCCTCGCCGGGGCGGCGCGAGTGGTGCGCGCCGACCAGCCCGGCCGCCCGAGGCATCGCCTCCACCGCCTCGAACGGCTCGGTCTCCGGATAGACCCGCAGCCGCACCGGGTCGGTGATCACCGCCCGGGAGACCAGCAGCCCGTCGGCGGCGGCGACCCGCGCACCGGCCGGCCCGATCGGATGCCGCCCCCAGCGCAGCGCGGTGCCGGACAGCTCCAGGTCGACCGCCCGGCCGGTCGGGATCGACGTGACGAAGGGGCGGTCCGCTCCGGAGCGGCGCACGTCCACCCCGGCCCCGCCGAAGCCGACCCGTTCGACGCGCAGCCACGGCGAGACGCGGGCGCGCACCACCGCCACGTCGTACGAGACGGTGTCCGGATTGCCGACGCTGACCGTGCCGGCCAGCGCGCCCCCCTCGACCAGGTGCGCGTCGTCGGCGAAGATCTCCAGCTGCGGCGCGGCGGTGGGCCGGCGGCGCAGCGCGTACGCGGTGCCGAGCGCGAACGGCGCGGCGAGCACGACCAGGTCGACCCGGCCGAGCAGCACGGCGGCGATCAGCAGCGTGCCGGTGAGCAGCACCGCCCGGCCCAGCGCCCAGGTGGGCGTCCAGCCCGCCGCCGGCTCCGGCCCTTCCTCGGTGGGCACGGCCGTCAGCGCCCCGACCGGCCGGCCGCGTAGCTGGGCAGCGCGCCGCTGGCCGGGGCGGGGGTCTGCTCCAGCACCTCACCCACCACGAAGGACGGATCGACCCGGCGCAGCCACATCTCCGGCCGCAACGTGATCCGGTGCGCGAGCGCCGGCGCGGCCACCTCCTTGACGTCCTCCGGCACCACGTAGTCGCGGCCGGCGAAGACCGCCCGGACCCGGGCGAGCAGCAGCAGCGCCAGCGAGCCGCGCGGAGAGGCGCCGACCAGCACCGACGGGTGCTCGCGGGTGGCCGCGGTGAGGTCGACGATGTACCGGCCGACGGAGTCCTCCACCACCACGTCCTCCAGCGCGGCCTGCATGGCGCGCAGCGTGGCGGCGTCCACCACCGGTTTGATCTCGGCCTCCTCGCGGCGGCGGGCCATCCGCCGGCGCAGCACGTCCCACTCCTCCTCGCGCTGCGGGTAGCCGAACGACACCCGCAGTAGGAACCGGTCCAGCTGCGCCTCGGGCAGCGGGTACGTCCCCTCGTACTCGATCGGGTTGGCGGTGGCGAGCACGTGGAACGGCTCGTCCAGCCGGTAGGTGACGCCCTCGACGGAGACCTGCTTCTCCTGCATCGCCTCCAGCAGCGCCGACTGGGTCTTCGGCGGCGTCCGGTTGATCTCGTCGGCGAGCAGCAGGTTGGTGAAGAGCGGGCCGGCGCGGAAGGAGAAGTCACCGCTGCGCTGGTCGTAGAGGAAGGAGCCGGTGACGTCGGCCGGCAGCAGGTCGGGGGTGAACTGGAGGCGGCGGAAGTCCAGGCCGAGGGCCTGCGCGAAGGACCGCGCGGTCAGCGTCTTGCCCAGCCCGGGCAGGTCCTCGAGCAGCACGTGCCCACCGGCCAGGATGCCGGCGAGGACCAGTTCCAGGGACTCCCGCTTGCCGACCACGACCTGACCGACCGCGTCCAGCACCGCCTGGGCCAGGTGGCCGACCTCCGTGGCGGGGATGCTTTTGCGATCCACGTCGTTCATCAGATCTTCTCCAGTTCGGCGACGATCGCCGCGAGGTCGCGCGGCGACGGGGGGCGGCGGGAGGGGGTGTCGAGGAACGTCCACAGCGGCTCCCCGAGCAGCGTGCGGGCGCGGGCCGGGTCGGACTCGCGGGTCACGCCGTGCCGCTGGCGCAGCCGCTCGTCGGCCAGTTCGCCCAGGCGCGGGAGGATCCGCTCGGTGAACCGCTGCCGGTTGCCGGAGGACCAGTCCAGCGGCTGTTCCCATCCGTTGATGGCGGCCCGCAGGGCGTCCTGCGAGCCCCAGTTCCAGGTGCCGGGCTCCTCACCGGCGGGGGCGCGCCCGCCGGCGCGGGGCGGGGGCGGCGGGGCGAGGCCGGCGGTGACCCGGCGGACGGTGAGCACCGCCAGCACGCCGGCCACCACGATCCAGATCGGGAGCTGCAGGCCGATCGCACGCAGGACGGCGAGGACCACCGCGGTGACGGCGGCGGCGACCGCGACGGTACGCAGCACCGCCCGGCCCCGCCCGCCGCGCTGCCGACCGGCGTGCGGGGGCGGCTCCTCCTCGAAGCTGAGCAGGTCGTCGAGGCCGGTCCGTTCGCTCACGACCGCACCGCCCGGGGCTCGACGGGTCGCGCGGTCACGCCGGCGCCTCCTCGGCCGCGGTGGCGAGGGTGGCGAGTTCGCCGCGCATCCGCCGCAGCGCCGCCCGGGCCTGGTCACGCATCCGGGCGTCGACGGTGTGGGTGGCGTAGCGGGCCTCGCGGTAGACGTGGGCGAACCCGTCCAGCACGTCGGCGCCGGCGATGGCGGGCACCCCGGCGGCCGGGTCGCCCCGCAGCAACCGGGTGACCAGGTCGGTCGGGGTGTCCCCGGTACGCCGGGGCACACCGGCCTCGGTGGCGGCCTCCTCCAGGCGTACCCAGCAGGCGATCACGGCGGTGCGCGGGTCGGTGTCCGCGTCGTCCAGCTCGACCAGACCGGCGTCGAGGGCGGCGACCACCTCGCGGGCGGTGCCCTCGGCGGTGCGCCGGGCGCGGGCGGCGGGGACGGCCCGGGTGGTGCGGCGCAGGGCGCCTCGGATCAGCGTCCAGGCCAGGTAGCCGAGCGCGGCCAGCATGGCCAGGCCCAGCAGGACGATCGCCGCGGTCGCGATCCACTGCGGAATGTCCGCCTGGGTCCGCTCGGCACCGGAGCGCGGCTCGACCGGGATCGAGGCGGCCGGCGCGGCGGAGGGGTAGTCCGGGACGTAGGGGATCTGCTTGGCGGCGGGCGGGATGCGGCTCGCGCCGATCGAGGAGTGCCCGGCGGCCAGCGCAGCGGCGGCGAGCAGGAGGGTCACCGCGAGGACGGGCCACCACCTGCGCAGTACGCCGAGGTCCATCGCCACCGCCCCACGCAGCCTCAGTCCACCCCGGCGAGCTGTTTCGCCCGGGCGAACACGTCGTCCAGCATTCCTGGTGTCAGCCGTCCCGTGAAGGTGTTCTGCTGGCTGACGTGGTAGCAACCGAGCAGCTCGGGGGCGGCAGTCCCGGACCAGTGTGCCCCATGGCCGAAGACCGGTCGCGGGCTGGGCGGGCGGACGCCGTACACGTCGCGCAGCACCGGCCACCACGCCGCCCAGGCGAAGGCACCGAGCGCGACCACGACGCGCAGGGTGGGCCGGATCAGCGCGACCTCGCGGTGCAGCCACGGCGCGCAGGTGTCCCGCTCCGCCGGGGTGGGCTTGTTGTCCGGCGGCGCGCAGCGCACGCCGGCGAAGATCCGGGTGTGGGCCAGGGCGAGCCCGTCGTCGGCGGAGACGCTGGTCGGCTGGTTGGCCAGGCCGGCGCGGTGCAGGGCGGCGAAGAGCACATCGCCGGAGCGGTCTCCGGTGAAGATCCGGCCGGTGCGGTTGCCCCCGTGCGCGGCCGGGGCCAGCCCGAGGATGCCGATCCGGGCGTCCGCCGTGCCGAAGCCGGGCACCGGCCGGCCCCAGTAGTGCTGGTCACGGAAGGCCGCCCGCTTCGTCCGGGCGACCTCCTCCCGCCAGGCGACCAGGCGCGGGCAGGCGAAGCAGTTGCTGATCGCGCCGTCGAGGTCGGCCAGGTCGGTCGCCCGCGCGGCGCGGGCGACCACCTCTGCGGGGGTACGGGGCTCAGCCAAGCTTGGCCCGGAAGAGTTCCAGGGTGCGGGCCCAGGCGGTGGCGGCGGCGCGCTGGTCGAAGTTCTCCGGCCGGTCCTCGTTGAAGAACGCGTGCGCGGTGCCCGGGTAGTCGTAGGTCTGGCAGGTCCCGCCGGCGGTCTCGATCGCCCGGCGGGCGGTCTGTACGCCGTCGGCGGCGGAGAGGCCGTCCGCCTCGGAGCAGTGGATGACGGCCGCCTTGCCCGCGTAGTCCGTCCACTCGGAACGCATCGCCTCCCACGGCAGCCGCGGGTAGAAGGCGGCGGTGGCGACGATCCGCTCGGAGCGGGTGGCCGCCCAGAGGGCCAGGCTGGCGCCGGCGCAGAACCCGGCGCAGCCGACCTTGCCGGTGACCTCGGGACGCCCGGCCAGGTAGTCCGCCGCGACGGCGATGTCGGCCGCCGCCTCGTCCATCTGCACGCTGTTCAGCATCTGCCGGGGCTCACTCGGCTTGCTGGCCGGCTGGCCGTGCCGGAAGTCCGGGGCGAGGGCGACGAAGCCGGCCTCGGCGAAGCGGTCCGCGACCGAGCGGATGTGGGGCACCAGGCCCCACCAGTCCTGGATGACGATGACCGCGGGGCTGGCCGCACCGCTGGAGGGTATCGCGAGATACCCCTCGCTCGTCCCACCGTTGCCGGCGTAGCTCACCATCTCGCCCATCGGCCGTCCTCCTAGCGGTCAGTCATCGTTGGCTGGTCGCCCAGTGGTCCTACGTGCCGGTAGCCTGCCACGCCGTGAGCGCGCCGGGAAGACGCGAGAACAGTGGCATATACCTCCCGTTCACCGCATGGTGAACCCGCGTACGACGACGGCGGCGCGGGTGACTTCCCGCGCCGCCGTACGACGGTGGTGCCGAGGCCGGTCAGGCCTTTTTGGTGAGGCAGAGCAGGTAGCCCTTGCCGCCCGGGGCGATGTTGTAGAAGAGGTAGCCGTCCTGGTCCGGCTTGAGGTACGGCTCGCACGCCTGGCCGGTCTTCGCCTGCGCCTCCGTCTGGTCCTCCACCCGGCCGACCACCGCGTAGACGGCCTCGGCCGAGGTGCACTTCACCACCTCGGCGCCGCTGACCGAGCGCTGTTCGGTCCCGGTGACCGTGGGCAGCTCGGCGATGCAGTCCCCGGCCTTGGCCTCGGCCGTCTCATCGGTGTTGAAGAAGGTGCCGATGGCCGTGCCGAGGCCGAACTTGAGGCCGGCGACGACCAGGAACACGCCCACCGCGCCGATGACGGCCAGCGCCCGGCCGCCGGACCTTTTCGCCGCCGGCTCGACCGGGGACGCCGCCGGGGCGGCCGGCGCGGTCGCGTCGGGCTGCGCGGCCGGCTCCGGCTGCGCGACCTGGGGCGCGGGAGGCGGTGCTACCTGCTCTGACACTGAGGATCCTTCCGAGGGGTGGACGAGCAGACGACACCGTAGCCACCAAGATCGAAATGCGCTGTCCCGTTCCCCTCAGCCGTTCAGCCATTTCCCGGCATGGATCCTCACCCGGTCTGGACGGGCGTCGGCGCGGCCGGCGCGGTCACGGTGGGAGCGGGCGCGCCCGTGGCCGGCGGCGGGGCGCTCACCGTCGGCGCGGGAGCGGCACCGGTCGGCGCGGGAGCGGTCGGCGTCACGCCGGCCGAGGGCACGGCGGTCGTCGGAACGGTGCCGGGCGGGGCCGGCACCGGGGCCGGCGGGCGGGGACGGAACGGCGCGTCGGCCGGGCAGTACGGGTAGCCGCGCTGCATCGGGTTGACGTCGGGCAGGGCCGGGTCGGTGCAGGCGGGCCAGCCGAGCCGGATCGGGGTGCCGTTCTGGTCGAAGAGCCGGGCGTTCTCCACCAGCCGCCCCTCGCTGTCGTAGACGAAGACGTCCTGCACCTCGTCGTACGGGTTCCGCACCGAGATCGGGTCGTAGCCGTAGTCGCCGCCCCACTGCGACCGCTCGTCGACGTTCGCGACCAGGACGAGCCCGAAGAGCACCAGCACCACCGCGCCGACGTGGGTGAGCCGACGCGGCCAGCGCCGCAACCCGTGCGCGTTGCGGCCGAGCCAGATCGAGGCCAGCACGCAGACGACCAGCAGCAGGAGCCCGGCGAACCCGCTGGCGAAGGGGCGCGGCAGCAGGGTGAAATCGCCGCCGCCGGACATCGCCGAGAGCAGCGCCGCCGCGAGGTAGCCGCGCAGCACCCACCAGGCCGGGCGGAGCAGGCGAAGGAACTCGCTCGCCGAGGCGTACCCGAGCAGGGGGCCCAGCCGGGTGTCCAGGCCGGAGAGCCGGGCGCGGACCCGGCCCGCGACGGCGCCGACCCGCTGTTCCAGGCCGGGCCGGCGGCCGGTGGGCCCGCCCGCGCCCGCCGCGGCCCGCAGCTCGGCCGCGTACGCCTCCGGCTCGCCCAGCCGCTCCACCAATGAGCCGCCGTCCTCGGCGGCGACCTCGGCGAGGTGCTCCGGCAGGTCCTCGGTCAACTCGTCGCGGGCCTCCGGCGACAGGTCGGCCAGCGCGGCCCGGACCCGCTCCACGTAGTCCGTGATCTCCTGCCCAGTGACGGTCATGCCGCCATCCCCCGATCGTCGAGCAGCGTGTCCATGGTGGTGGCGAACGAGCGCCAGGTCTTGCCGGAGCGGGTGAGCTGGTCACGGCCGGCGGCGTTGAGCGCGTAGTACTTGCGGTGCGGCCCCGACTCGCTGGGCACCACGTACGTGGTGAGCAGGCCGGCGCCGAAGAGCCGGCGCAGCGTGCCGTAGACCGAGGCGTCGCCGACCTCGTCGAGGCCGGCCTCGCGGAGCCGGCGCAGGATGTCGTACCCGTAACCGTCTTCGTCCCGGAGGACGGCGAGCACGGCCAGATCGAGCACACCCTTGAGCAGTTGTGTGGTGTCCACGCTTCGCACACTACTGTGCAGTGCGAAGTACCGTCAACGACACGCTAGCGCGTGGCGCGGCGGAAGGCGCGGCGTCGGTGGAACCCTCAGGGGTGTGGCACGCCCTCGGGGAAGTTGATCCGCTCCCATTCGGCCTCGGTCTGCACCGTGACGCCTTGGAACTCCAGCGGCTCCCCAGCGAAGGCGAAAGCCTCCAGCACGGCCGGGACAGCAACGCTGACGGCCTCGGCCACCTCGGCAGTCTCGGCGTACACGCTGACCGTTACGCGGGGCCCGATCTGGCTTGCCATCATGCCCGGAGACAGGTCGGCGTCGGCCAGCCGACCCCCGGCAGCGTCACCTTTCACCAGATCGATCGGCTTACCGCTGACCGCGTCGGCGTCAACGGCGACCCAATACCCCATACGATCCCTTCCGTTTAAACGGCCTGTCACCCCAGAAAGGGGTAAGGGGCCCGTCAGGGCCCCTGGCGAGCAGAGGATAACGCCCTGCCACTCGTCACGTCGTGGCCCCGCAACCGGCACGCCAACGCTGCCCGGGGCCGGCTTGCTAGAGCATGCTGTAGCAGATGCCGTCGAGGATGTCGTGCTCGGAGGCGACCACCGAGGGCATCCCGGCCCGCTCCATGATCACGCGGAGGACCAGCGCGCCCGCGCCGATCACGTCGGCCCGGCCCGGGTGCATCACCGGGATGGCCAGCCGCTGCTCACGGGTCTTGGCCAGCAGGTCGGCGGTCACGTCGGCCACCTGCTCGTACGACACCCGGGCATGGTGGATGCGCGTCGGGTCGTACTCGGTCAGGCCCTGGGCGATGGCGACGACGGTGGTGACCGACCCGGCCAGGCCGACCAGGGTGGCCGCCTCGCGGCCGGGGACGGCCGCCAGCGCGCGGTCCACGGCGACCGCGATGTCGGCCTGCGCGGCGGCGATCTCGTCCAGGGTGGGCGGGTCGCCGTGCAGGTGCCGCTCGGTCATCCGGACGCAGCCGATGTCCATCGAGATCGCCGCCTGCACCCCGCCCTCGCGGGTGCCGACGACGAACTCCGTCGAGCCACCCCCGATGTCGACGACCAGGTACGGCGACTTCGCGTCGGCGGGCAGCCCCCGCACCGCGCCGGTGAAGGAGAGCCGGGCCTCCTCGTCGCCGGTGACCACCTCGGGCGCGACGCCGAGGGTCTGCTCGACCATCGCCCGGAATTCGTCGGCGTTGGAGGCGTCCCGGGAGGCGGAGGTGGCGCACATCCGCACCCGCTCGGCGCCCAGCTTCTCGATCTCGGCGGCGTAGCCGGCCAGCGCCACCCGGGTCCGCTCGATCGCCTCCGGGGCCAGCCGGCCCGTCTTGTCGACGCCCTGACCGAGCCGGACGATCTCCATCCGACGGGTCAGGTCGACCAGCGGCGCCTGCGCACCGGCCGACGGGTCGGGCAGGTCGGCGACCAGCAGGCGGATGGAGTTGGTCCCGCAGTCGATGGCGGCCACACGCGTCGTCACGGCAGCAACCCTACGGCAGCCCGCCACCGGTAACCGCCGGCCCGACGGCATGTCTACAGCCGCAGCAGCATCCGGGTGTTGCCCAGGGTGTTCGGCTTGACCCGCTCCAGGTCCAGGAACTCCGCGACACCCTCGTCGTACGAGCGGAGCAGTTGCTCGTAGACCGGCTGCGGCACGGGTGCCCCGTCGATCTCGGTGAAGCCGAACGAGCCGAAGAAGCGGGTCTCGAAGGTGAGCACGAAGATCCGCGCGACGCCCAGCTCCCGGGCGGCGTCGATCAGCTCGCCCACGATCCGGTGACCGATCTTCCGGCCCCGGCACACCGGGTCCACCGCCACCGTGCGGATCTCGGCCAGGTCCTCCCACATCACGTGCAGCGCGCCGCAGCCGACCACGGCGCCGTCACCGGTCACCGCGACCCGGAACTCCTGCACGTCCTCGTAGAGGGTGACGGTCGCCTTGCTCAGCAGCCGCCGGTCGTCGGTGTAGGTGTCGACCAGCCGCCGGATGCCACGCACGTCCCCGGTACGCGCCCGGCGTACGACGATCTCGTCGGCGGCGCTCACGTCACTCCGCCGCCGGCACGTCCACGCACGGCCCCGCCGCCCACCACTTCTCCACCAGCGCCAGCGTCTCGTCGCCGAACGGGTTTACCCCCGGCCCGGCGCCGAGCGCGTGCCCGAGGTGCACGTGCAGGCACTTCACCCGGCCCGGCATCCCACCGGCGGAGATGCCGGCGATCTCCGGCACCTGGCCGATCGCCTCGCGCCGGGCGAGGTAGTCCTCGTGCGCCGCCCGGTAGCGGCCAGCCAGCTCCGGGTCCTCGGCGAGCCGGTCGGCCATCTCCTTCATCAGCCCCGCGGACTCCAGCCGGCTGCACGCCGCCGTGGCCCGGGGGCAGGTCAGGTAGAACAGCGTCGGGAAGGGCGTGCCGTCGGCCAGCCGCGGCGTCGTCTCCACCACGTCGGGCAGCCCGCACGGGCACCGGTGGGCCACCGCCCGGGTACCGCGCGGCGGACGTCCGAGCTGCGCGGCCACCGCGGCCAGGTCGACCTCGGTGGCCGGTTCCCGCTGCGGCAGGGGTACGGAGTCCGCCGCCGGCTCCTGCGGTGGTACGACAGTCACGGTGCCCATCTCTCGTTCGGTGCTGGGGTGGTGCTCACTTCTCGGGGCGCTCGCCGTTCGCCGCCCGCACGCTCGACCAGAGCGTGTCGTACCAGGGGTCCGGGGTCTTCGGCGGGACCGGCGGCTTGCCGGCGTTGGCGTCGCGCGCCGCGCCCTCCGGGTCGTTCAGCACGATCACCGGGACCTCGCCCGGCGGGACCATGTAGAACCGCTCCCGCGCCTGGATCTTGATGTATTCCTTGTCCTGCCACTTCGCCGCCTCGGCCGAGAGGTCGGTGATGCGCTGCCGCTGGGCGGCCTGGGACGCCTCCATCCGCTCGATGTCCACCTGCTGGTCCAGGTAGACCCGGACCGGATAGGTGTACGCCAGGGCGAGCGCGATCAGCACCGCGAAGAGCACGGTGGCCCGCCCGGTGAAGCGTCGGGGGTGGGGTGCGGTGAGCCGCTTGATGGTGCCGCCGGCCGCCGTACGACGGGCGGCGGGACGGCTCGCGGAGCGTACGCCCTCGGCGCCCCGCGCCCGGGCCGCGGCGGTCCGCGGCTCGGCGCGGACCCCGCCGTCGCGCACGGTCGGCCGGGCGCCACGGGCCCCGCCCGGCCGACCGGTCGGTCGACGGGCGGGGCGCTGACCGCCCGGTGTGCGGCGCTGCTGCATCGTCACACCCCTCCCCCGAGGCTTTCGCGCGTCAGGCCGAACGGTAACGCGGGAACGCGCCCGCACCCGCGTACCGCGCCGCGTCGGCCAGCTCCTCCTCGATCCGCAGGAGCTGGTTGTACTTGGCGACCCGGTCCGAGCGGGCCGGGGCACCGGTCTTGATCTGGCCGCAGCCGGTGGCGACCGCCAGGTCGGCGATGGTGGTGTCCTCGGTCTCGCCGGAACGGTGGCTCATCATGCACTTGAAGCCGGCCCGGTGGGCCAGGTCCACCGCGTCCAGCGTCTCGGTCAGCGAACCGATCTGGTTGACCTTGACCAGCACCGCGTTGGCGGCCCGCTCCGCGATGCCCCGGGCGATGCGCTGCGGGTTGGTCACGAAGAGGTCGTCGCCGACGATCTGGATCCGGTCGCCGACCGCGGCGGTCAGGGTCGCCCAGCCGGTCCAGTCGTCCTCCGACAGCGGGTCCTCGATGGAGACGATCGGGTAGTCGCCGATGAGCTTGGTGTAGTAGTTGCTCATCTCCTCGGCGGACTTCGCGCTGCCCTCGAAGGTGTAGGTGCCGTTGTCGAAGAACTCGGTGGCGGCGACGTCGAGGGCGAAGACGATGTCGGTGCCGAGCCGGTAGCCGGCCTTCTCCACCGCCTCGGCGATCAGGTCCAGCGCGGCGGCGTTGCTCGGCAGGTTCGGGGCGAAGCCGCCCTCGTCACCGAGGCCGGTCGACAGGTCCTTCTTCTTCAGCACCGACTTGAGCGCGTGGTAGACCTCGGCGCCGGAGCGCAGCGCCTCGCGGAAGCTGGGCGCGCCGATCGGCGCGATCATGAACTCCTGGACGTCGACGTTGGAGTCCGCGTGCGCCCCGCCGTTGAGGATGTTCATCATCGGCACCGGCAGCAGGTGCGCGTTCGGGCCACCCAGGTAGCGGAAGAGGCTCAGCTCGGCGCTGCCCGCGGCGGCCTTCGCCACCGCCAGGGAGACGCCCAGGATGGCGTTGGCGCCCAGCTCGGCCTTGTTGTCGGTGCCGTCGAGGTCGAGCATCTTCTGGTCGATCAGCCGCTGCTCACTGGCCTCGTAGCCGATGAGCTGGTCGACGATCTTGTCCTCGATGTTGGTGACCGCGTTCTCGACGCCCTTGCCCTGGTAGCGGTCGGCGTCACCGTCGCGCAGCTCGATCGCCTCGAAGGCGCCGGTGGAGGCGCCGGAGGGCACCGCGGCGCGGGCGATCGTGCCGTCGTCGAGCCCGACCTCGACCTCGACCGTCGGGTTGCCCCGCGAGTCGAGAATCTCCCGGGCGACGATTCCCTCGATGGTTGCCACTGAGTCGCTCCTCGTTCGTGTGTGCGAATCCGGTATGGGCCGCGACGGTGCGGCTGGGGCAGGTGTTGAACGCAGCGTATCGGGCGACGCCCGGCCGCACGTCGTCGCCCGCCGTACCCACCGCGCCGTGAATCGCCACCGGCGCGAGGGGTGACACGGACATTCCGGATTCTCGGGCCTCAACCGGCAACGGGTTTGCGTCGGGTGGACCCGATCGACCACCCTGGTCGCCATGCCCGCCGTATCGACCACTCTCCGCGTGCTGGCGGTGTCGCTCGCCGCGTCGCTCACGGTGACCGGATGCCAGACCCTGGACGACGCCGGACGGGCGCTGGGCCGGGCCGACCTGGTCAACGACCTGGCCGCCCGGATGGACGGCGCGCTGACCGGGACCTGGGCCGCGGACTACCGTTTCGCCGGCGGCCGGACGGCCTCGATCGCGCAGACACAGGAGCCGCTGCGCTCCTCCTACACCTGGTCCGACGGCAAGATCACGGTGACCCAGGAGGCCGTCACCCGGTGCGAGATCACCGGCGACCGGACCGCCTGCACCGTGCTGCCGCCGGAGCTGACCGCCGGCAAACCCTCGGTGCTCGTCTACACGGAGGCGGACAAGCGGGGACTGGTCACCCCACCGGCCGTGATGGCGCTGCTCACCGAGGCCGCCCTCGACCCGCAGGCCCAGATCACCCAGTCCGACACCACCGTCGCCGGGCACCACGCCACCTGCGTCGACGTGCGCCGCTCGGCCGGTGACTTCACCACCTGTGTCACCACCGAGGGGGTGCTGGGCAGCTTCACCGGCACCCTCGACGGCACCCCGACCGAGCTGACGCTGACCCGTTACACCGAGACGGTCGACGCGACCGCCTTCGCCGTGCCGACGGGTGCGGGCGTGGTGGACCGCCGGCCGACCGTTTCGTGACCGCGCCCTCCCCCGACCTTCCCGCCGGCCACCGGCCGGCCGCCGCCGAGCAGCCGCTCACCGCACCCCCGCAAGGGCCGGCGGCGCGCGGCAGTCACGGCTTCCTGCCCGGGGCCGACGGCAGCGCCGCGCCGGGCCCGGACGACTGGGCCCTGCCGGTCTGCGGCCGCCGGGTGCTCACCCGGGCCGACGGGCAGCCCGCCCGCGTCGGCGAACTGCCCGCCGGCACCGCCTGGGTGCCGATCGGCACGCTGGACGGCGTACCGGCCTGGGCGGCCGAGGTCCCCGAGAGTGTCGAGGGGAGCGAGCCGGCCGGGCGCCGGCGGAGCTGGCGGTCGATCGCCGCCGAGCTGCCGGAGCCGTACGCCACGGCGGCCGGACGGGCGCTGGCGGTCGTCACCTGGCGGCGTACCCACCGGTGGTGCGGGGCCTGCCGCGCCGAGCTGGCCGACGTGCCCGGCGAGACGTCCCGCCGGTGCCCGGGCTGCGACCTGTACGTACCGATGCGGCTCTCCGCCGCCGTGCTCACCGCGATCACCCGCCCCGGTCCGGCCGGCGGCCCCGACGAGCTGCTGCTGGTGCGGCACGCCTACGGGCCGACGGAGCTGTGGGCGCTGGTCGCCGGGTTCGTCGAGGCCGGCGAGACGCTGGAGGCGGCGGTACGCCGGGAGGTCGGCGAGGAGGTCGGGCTGGCCGTCGACCGGGTGGCCTACTTCGGCAGCCAGCCGTGGGCGATGTCCGGCCCGGGCACGCTGCTCACCGGGTTCACCGCCACCGCCGCCGACCCGTCCGCCGAACCGGTGGTGGACGAGCGGGAGCTGGTCGAGGCGCGCTGGTTCCCGCTGGACGCGCTGCCGGCGGAGCTGCCCCCGGCGTACTCCCTCTCACGCTGGCTGATCGACGCGGCGGCGACCGCAGGGCGGCGCTGAGACCCGCCTCAGATGCCCAGCAGGGTGCGCAGGTGGCGCGGCGGCGGGCAGTCGTGCGCGAGCATCGCGTCGTGCCAGTCGCGCACCGACACCCCGTCCGGGCGGGACGCAGCGATGTCGGCCATCTCGCTGTAGCCGACGAAGTAGGTGGAGAGCTGGGTGGAGGTCAGCAGCGCCCGCCGCCACTTGCCGGCCGCCTCGCCCTCCTCCTGGAAGCCGCGCCCGGTCATCAGCGCCATCGCCTCGGACTCGGGCAGCTCCTCGCAGTGCACCAGCTGGTCGAGCAGCGCGTTGATGGTCATCCGTAGCTGCATCTTGAGCTGCTGCAACCGCACCGGCAGGCCACCGAAGCCGAGGCCGGCCATCAGCTCCTCGGTGTAGACCGCCCAGCCCTCGATGAACACCCCGGACTCGGTCAGCGGGCGGACCCGGGTCGGGCCGGCGTACCGGCGGGCGTGGGCGAGCTGGAGGAAGTGACCGGGCATCGCCTCGTGCACGGTCAGGTTGCGGATCATGTGGTCGTTGTACTCCCGGTAGAACGACTCGACCCGGTGCGCGGGCCACTCCGCCGGGGTGGGTGCGATGCAGTAGAAGGTGGGCAGCGCCGCCGTCTCCAGCGGGCCGGGCGAGTCGCAGTAGGCGACCGCGACGCCGCGGGCGAACTCGGGCATCTCCTGGATCACGCACGGGTCGTCGACCAGCGTGATCAGGTCGTGGTGCCGGACGAAGTCGACGGCCTCGTCCAGGGTGGTCGAGGCGAGCTCCACGATGGAGGCGTCGTCCGGGTGCTCGGCGGCGAGCAGGTCCAGCGCGCGGCGTACCGTCTCGTCGTCGGCCGGCCCGCCGACCAGCTCGACGGCCGCCGCGCGGATCTCCTCGGTGACCCGCTCCAGGTTGGCCCAGGCGCGGCGCTGCACCTCGGCGGCGCCCAGCTCGGTGTCGAGGGTGTGCCACAGCCGCGCCTCCCAGCGCCGCCGGCCCAGCCGGGGGTCGCGCCCCGGCCCGGCGTCGGCGGCGAGCCCGGCGCGCAGCCAGGCCACGAACTCCTCCAGCGCCGCGATCGCTCCGGTGGCGGCCGGCTCCACCCGGTCGAACAGCGCAGGCGCCTGCGCCAGCAGCAGCGGTACCTCGTCGCGGATCAGCGCGGCCGTGCCGGTGAACTGTCCCACCGCCGTCTCGGCGTGGATCCGCGGCATGTCGCGCAGCGTCGCGCGCGCGGTCGCCAGGGCATCGGGTACGGCCGAGAGCCGCCCGGCCAGGTGGGTGAGGCGCTCCTCGGCCGGGGCGTACGGGCGGGCCATCAGCGCGTGCAGCAGCGGCCCCGGGTTGTGCCGTAGCGGGTCCCACTCGTACGCGCGGATCTCGCCCAGCTCGAACAGCTCCCGGTCGACCAGGGCGCTGAGCAGTGCGTGGTCGACCTGCTCCTCGACGTCGAGCGCGTCGGGGTCCAGCTCGGAAAGCGCGTCGGCCGCCTCCTTCAGCATCTCCTGGTCCGCGGCGACCGCGTCGGCGGAGAGATCCGGGAGCCGGTCGTCGTACCGGTGGTCACCGGCGGAGGTGGCGAGCCCGGGCCGGCTCTCCAGCAACGCCTCGACGATCCGCTCGGCCAGCGGCACGAAGTCTTCCATCCCCCGACCCTACCGACGCCTGCCCGCCCGTCACCCCCGCCGACGCACGTGGCCCGGCCCGTAGATATCCGGGCCCGCAAGTAGATACGCGGTGTATACCTTCGGTGTACTCTGTCGGCATGAGCGTTTCCCTCACCCTCCTCGGCCTGCTCGAACGGGAATCCAGCCACGGTTACGACCTGAAGCGCGAATACGACGCGTACTTCGGCCGTGGCAAGCCGCTGCCGTTCGGCCAGGTCTACTCGACACTCAGCCGACTGGCCCGCGACGGCAAGGTCGTGATCAGCGAGGTCGGCCCGGGCGACGGGCCCGACCGCAAGCGCTACGTCATCACCGACCTGGGCGCGACCGAGGTCGAGCAGTGGCTCACCCAGCCGGTCGAGCCGGAGCCGCATCTGCAGACGGTGCTGTTCGCCAAGGTCGTGCTCGCACTGATGCTGGATCGCCCCGCCGGCGAATACCTCGACACCCAGCGCAGCGCACACCTGCAACGGATGCGCGAGCTCACCCGGATCAAGCGCAGCGGCAGCCTCGTCGACGCGCTGCTGGCCGATCACGGGCTGTACCACCTGGAGGCGGACCTGCGGTGGATCGAGATGACCGGCGCCCGGCTGGACGCCCTCAAGAAGGAGATACGGCCATGACCATCATGATCGAAGCGCGAGACGTGGTGTTCTCGTTCGGCGAGACTCCCGCGCTGCGGGGCGCCGGCATCGCCGTGGACTCGGGCGAGATCCTCGCCATCATGGGGCCCAGCGGCTCGGGCAAGTCGACGCTGCTGCACTGCCTGGCCGGCATCCTCGTTCCCGACTCCGGCGAGGTCCTGTTCGACGGGGCCCGGGTCGACTCCATGACCGAGGCCGAGCGCAGCACGCTGCGCCGGGACCGCTTCGGGTTCGTGTTCCAGTTCGGTCAGCTCGTCCCGGAGCTCACCGCGGTGGAGAACGTCGCCCTGCCGTTGCTGCTCAACGGGGTCCGCCGGACGGAGGCACTGCGAAAAGCGTACGGCTGGTTCGAGCGGCTCGGCCTGGACGGCATGGAGCAGCGCCGGTCCGGGGAACTGTCCGGTGGCCAGGCGCAGCGCGTCGCCCTCGCCCGCGGCCTGGTCGCCGGGCCGAAGGTTCTCTTCGCAGACGAGCCGACCGGTGTGCTCGACTCGCTCACCGGCGAGCAGGTCATGGACCTGCTGGTCGCCGCGGCCCGCGAGCAGGGCACCACGGTCATCCTGGTGACCCACGAACCACGAGTCGCCGCGTACGCCGACCGCGAGGTCATCGTCCGCGACGGGCGCGTGAACGCGCCGGAGCGGATCGCGTCATGATCGGCTTCGGGCTTCGCCTCGCTGTGGCCGGCGGCCGGGAGGCGCTCACCCGCCTCGTCGTCATCGCCGCCGCGGTCGCCGTGGGCGCCGGGCTGCTGCTGGCCACCCTCGCCGGCATCAACGCCGTCGACGCGCAGCTCACCCGGTACGCGTCGCTGTACCCCACCGGGTCCACGGCCGGCACCGCGGATCCACTGTGGTGGTCGACACGGACCGACTACTTCCACGGCGAGCAGATCGTCCGCATCGACGTCGCCGCGACCGGACCCCACGCGCCCATCCCGATCGGCGTGCCGAAGACGCCCCGGCCGGGCGAGTACTACGCCTCGCCGTCGATGCAGCAACTGCTGGCCGCCAACCCCGCCGACCAGCTCGGCGACCGCTACCCCGGACATCACCTCGGCACGATCGGTCCGGCAGCGCTCCCGTCGCCGGACGCCCTGCTCATCATCGTCGGCGGCACCTCCGAGGAGATCGCCGAGCTGCCGAACGCCAGACAGCTCACCAGCGTCGGCGACGACCCTCCCGCGCTCCCCGAGACCGTGGTGAACCTCATCATGGGCGTGATAGCCGGTGGGTTGCTGTTTCCGGTGCTGATCTTCATCGGCACCGCCACCCGGCTCAGCGCCGCCCGCCGGGAGCAGCGGTTCGCCGCGATGCGCCTGGTCGGCGCGACACCGAAACAGATCTCGCTGATCGCGGCGGTCGAGGCGGCCGCGGCGGCCGTCACCGGCACCGCCCTCGGCTTCCTGCTGTTCTTCGCCTTCCGCGGCCAGCTCGCCGCGATTCCGTTCACCGGCATGCGGTTCTTCACCGATGACATGTCGCTGGGAGTGCTGGACATCCTGGTGGTCGCGCTCGGCGTGCCGGCCGGCGCGGCGCTGGCGGCGCGGGTCTCGCTACGGCGCGTCCGGATCTCCCCGCTCGGCGTCACCCGGCGGGTCACCCCGCGTCCGCCTCGCGCGTACCGGCTGATCCCACTCGTGCTCGGCGTCGCCGTGCTGGCATTCGCCCTGATCCACCGGCCCCCCACGTCGGACGGCCAGACCGCCGTCTTCCTTCCCGGGCTGCTGCTGATCATGGCCGGCCTGATCCTCGCCGGTCCCTGGCTGACCATGATCGGCGCCCGGGTCATGGCACGGCACGCCAGCCGGCCCGCCACGCTCATCGCCGCGCGGCGCCTCGCCGACAACCCGAAGGCCAGCTTCCGGGCGATCAGCGGCATCATGCTCACCCTCTTCGTCACGAGCGTGGCCGTCGGCGTGATCACCACGATCGCCACCAACCGCGGCCCGGCGCCGATCGGATCGACCGAGGCCGGCACGATGTCCACCGTCTTCACCGAGAACCCGCCGTCGGTGCCCGACACGGTGCTGACCGACCTGCGCGCGATTCCCGGCGTGCGCAGCGCGACGGTGGTCCGCGAGAACCCGGACCGCGGCAGAGACCGCGACGGGTCGGTGGTCGCGTGCGCCGATCTTCCGGCGGCGTACGGCCGGTGCGCCGACGGCGCCACCGTTGCCGAGGTGCCGATGAGCCTCATGCCCTTCGACCAACCGGTGTCGTCCACGAGGGTCTGGCCCGCCGCCTCCGTCACGGTCGGCGAACTCCAGCGGTTGCCGGTGGCGGCGATCGTCGTCGGCACCGACGCTTCGGTCGCCGCGCTGGAACGCTCGCGCACCGTCCTCGAGGTTGCCTACCCGACGGAACTCTGGGTTGCCCCACACGTGCCCGGCGACTTCGAGTCGGACTTCGCCAACACACTGCGCGGCTGGAAACAGTTGGCCAACGTCATCATCGTCGCCAGCCTCGCACTCGCGGGCTGCAGCCTCGCGGTCAGCGTGGTCGGCGGCCTCAGCGAGCGCAAGCGCCCCTTCAGCCTGCTCCGCCTCAGTGGCGCGCCGGTGCGGATCCTGCGTCGCGTGGTCCTTCTGGAAAGCGCCGTACCGATGCTGGCCGTCGCCATGGTCGCGATCGGCATGGGCTTCCTCGCCGCCCAGTTGTTCCTCAGGGCGCAGATGGGCTACACGCTCATCGCTCCAGGCGTGGGGTTCTACGCGATCGTGATCATCGGCCTGGTGGCCTGCCTCGGCATCATCACCTCCACCCTGCCGTTGCTGGAGCGCATCACCGGCCCGGAGACCGCACGCAGCGAATGACTGGGAGAGTCGGGGGGGGGATGGCATCCCCCCGCCGCTCCAGAAACCGTACGGAGGCCTTGGGTCAGTCTCGAGTGGTGCGTTCGGCGGCGCGGACGGCGTCGGCGTAGGCGAGGGCGGCGCGGCGCAGCGCCGCCTCGGGGTCGATGCCGGCCTCCCGGGCCGCCGCCACGGCACCGAGCAGACTGGCGCCGAGCCGGGCCTCCGGGTCGACCTGGTTGTCGGCCAGCGGAGGCGGCACCGCGAGACCGATCCGGCCGGCCCGGTCGAGGATCTTGGCGGCCAGGGCGAGCGCGGGCTGGCTCAGCGCGATGCCGTCCAGCACCGAGCCGCGGGCCTTCTCGGCCTGCTTGATCCGCTCCCAGCTCGCCTCGATCTCCTCGAGACTGCCCGCCTGCTCGCCGGCGAAGACGTGCGGATTGCGGCGGACCATCTTGTCCACCAGGCCGCCGGCCACGTCGTCGACGCTCCACCGCTCGTCCTCGGGCAGCTCCTCGGCGAGCCGGGCGTGCAGCAGCACCTGGAGCAGCACGTCGCCCAGCTCCTCGCGGAGCGCGTCGGTGTCGTCGGCGCTGATCGCGTCGTACGCCTCGTAGCACTCCTCCAGCAGGAAGCCGGCGAGGCTGCGGTGGGTCTGCGAGCGCTTCCACGGGTCGCCACCGGGCGAGGCGAGCCGGTCCATCACCTCGACCGCGTCGAGCAGCCGCGCGCCGGGCGGGTCCCAGGAGCCGTACATCAGCTCCAGCTCGGCCAGCCCCGGTTGGCGGGCCAGTCGCAGGCCCAGCTCCCGGGCGAGCGCCTCGTCGCCGGCGGGACCGGCCAGCCAGACCGCCGTACCGTGCGCGGCCACCGCGTCGAGCAGCGCCTGCGTCGCGCCGGTCTCCACCACCGTGACCTCGGCGCCCGCCGCCCGCACCGCCGTGGTCAGCGCACTCTCTTCGCCGGTCAGCACCGGCGCGGAGCGTACGACGTCCCAGGCGGCGGCGGTCAGCAGGCCGGCCGGCAGCCGGGGCGAGGTGACCAGCAGGACGATCCGGGCGGACATGCTCAGGGGGCCACCGGTTCGCTCGGCTCGGCCGGGGTGGCGACCGGCTCGGGGGTCGAGATGTCGGTCACCGGGCCGCTGGCGTCGACGTACGGCAGGGCGTAGAAGACCAGCTCCTGGCCCTTGTTGACCCAGGACGGGACGCCGAGCGGCCGGAAGCGCGGGTTGACCGACAGGTCGACCTTGTCGGCCTGCTCCTCCAGGGCGGCGCTGAGCGCCGACGCGGTACGGACGAAGCCGCCCTCGCCGAAGAGCTGCCGCACCTGGGCCACCGAGAGGCCGGACTGGATCCCGCCGGTCTTCTCGATCGCGTGGTAGACCGCCATCACCGCGGCGTCGCTGAGCTCGGCCGGCGGCAGCTTCTGGGTGAGCACCAGGGAGATGTCGGCCCACTCGCCCCAGAGCTTGGCGAACTCGGTCTGCGGCGGCATCTGGAGCTGCTGGGCGAGCTGCTCCGGGGTGACCTGGTCCGTCACCTGCAGGCCCTGCTCGGCCACGACCTTCTTGCCGAGCTCGATGCTGACCAGCAGGTTCACCACGTCCTGCCGGGTCACCGCGGAGCGGAGCTGGTCCGCGGTCGGGGTGACGCCGGCCTGCGTCGCGCTCTGGCGGATCGCCTCCGCGTACTTCGCCTGGGCGTCCTCGTAGATCGCGTCGACCCGGTCGACCGAGTAGGTCCGGTCACCGACGTACGCGGCCACGTCGGGCGAGGACTTCCCGCAGGCGGCGAGGGAGAGGACACCGAGAGCCGCGACGCTGGCGGCGGCGATGAGACGGCGTGCACGCATGCCGGTCACTCTCTCATGCCCGGCATGCGTGGTGTGACGCCGCCCACCACGGGCGCCCGGCCTCA
This sequence comes from Micromonospora sp. URMC 105, assembly GCF_051386295.1. NCBI lineage: Bacteria > Bacillati > Actinomycetota > Actinomycetes > Micromonosporales > Micromonosporaceae > Micromonospora > Micromonospora sp. URMC 105. The sequence goes on from NZ_JBPQTL010000068.1 coordinate 25,955, forward strand.
CGCCGACGCCCCCGCCAGCGCCGCCGGCTCGCCCAGCACATCGCTCAACAGCTGCGCACACCATTCCAGCAGCGCCTGGTCGCGCAGGGGCTCGCCGCCGACCCGGCGGGTGCTCGGTCGGGGCACGCTGACCTGGTCGAGCGCGGCCTTGTAGACCGAGTCCGGGTGGTAGCGCTTGAGCCGCAACTGCTTGGAGTCGGGCAGCGGCAGCGGGCCGAACCGGATGTGCTTGCCCTGCATCGACACGTCGGTCAGGCCGTACCGGCGGGCCAGCAGGCGGAACCGGGCCACCGCGACCAGGTTCTGCACCGGGGCGGGCGGCTCGCCGTACCGGTCGGTCATCTCGGCGACCACCTCGCGCAGCCGCTCGGAGTCGCGAGCCTCGGCCAGCTTGCGGTACATCTCCAGGCGCAGCCGCTCCACGCCGACGTAGTCGTGCGGCAGGTGCGCGTCGATCGGAAGGTCGATCTTGACGTCGACCTCCTCCTCGGTGCGCTCGCCCTTGAACGCCGACACCGCCTCGCCGACCATCCGGACGTACAGGTCGAAGCCGACGCCCTCGATGTGGCCGGACTGCTCGCCGCCGAGCAGGTTGCCGGCGCCCCGGATCTCCAGGTCCTTCATCGCCACGTACATGCCGGCGCCCAGCTCGGTGTGCTGGGCGATGGTGGCCAGCCGCTCGTGGGCGTGCTCGGTGAGCGGCTTCTCCGGCGGGTAGAGGAAGTACGCGTACGCCCGCTCCCGGCCCCGGCCGACCCGGCCCCGGATCTGGTGCAGCTGGGCCAGGCCGAGCAGGTCGGCCCGCTCCACGATCAGGGTGTTGGCGTTCGGGATGTCGATGCCGGACTCCACGATGGTGGTGCAGACCAGGACGTCGAACTCCTTCTCCCAGAAGCCGACCATCACCTTCTCCAGCGCGTCCTCGCCCATCTGGCCGTGCGCCACGGCCACCCGTGCCTCCGGCACCAGCTCGCGGATGCGCCGGGCCGCCTTGTCGATCGACTCGACCCGGTTGTGCAGGTAGAAGACCTGCCCGTCGCGGAGCAGCTCACGGTGGATGGAGGCGGCCACCTGCCGGTCGTCGTACGCCCCGACGAAGGTGAGCACCGGGTGCCGCTCCTCCGGCGGGGTGGCGATGGTGGACATCTCGCGGATGCCGGTGATCGCCATCTCCAGCGTCCGGGGGATCGGCGTGGCCGACATGCTGAGCACGTCGACCGAGGCGCGCAGGCTCTTCAGGTGCTCCTTGTGCTCGACGCCGAAGCGCTGCTCCTCGTCGACGATGACCAGGCCGAGCTGCTTGAACCGGGTGGCCGTCTGGAGCAGCCGGTGGGTGCCGATGACGATGTCGACGGTCCCGTCGGCCACCATCTCCAGGGTCCGCTCGGACTCCTTCGGCGTCTGGAACCGGGACAGCTGCCGGATCTGCACCGGGAACTGGCTCATCCGCTCGGCGAAGGTGTTGTAGTGCTGCTGCACCAGCAGCGTGGTCGGCACCAGCACCGCCACCTGCTTGCCGTCCTGCACCGCCTTGAACGCCGCGCGTACCGCGATCTCGGTCTTGCCGTAGCCGACGTCGCCGCAGATCAGCCGGTCCATCGGGACGGTCTGCTCCATGTCCCGCTTGACCTCTTCGATCGCGGCGAGCTGGTCCGGCGTCTCCTGCCAGGGGAAGGCGTCCTCCAGCTCCCGCTGCCACGGGGTGTCGGGGCCGAACGAGTGGCCCTTGGACGCCTTGCGCGCGGCGTAGAGCTGGATCAGCTGCGCGGCGATCTCCTTGACCGCCTTGCGGGCCCGGGCCTTGGACTTCTGCCAGTCCGAGCCGCCCATCTTGTGCAGGGTGGGCTGCTCGCCGCCGACGTACCGGGAGAGCTGGTCGAGCTGGTCGGTGGGGACGAAGAGCCGGTCGCCGGGCTGGCCGCGCTTGCTCGGCGCGTACTCGATGACCAGGTACTCCCGGGAGGCCCCGTTGACGGTGCGCTGCACCAGCTCGACGTAGCGGCCGATGCCGTGCTGCTCGTGCACCACGTGGTCGCCGGCCTTGAGCTCCAGCGGGTCGATGGTGTTGCGCCGCCGGCTCGGCATCTTGCGCATGTCCCGGGTGGAGGTGCCCCGGCCGCCGGTGATGTCGTTGCCGGTGAGCAGCACGAACTTCGACGCCTCGTCGACGAAGCCGGCGGTCAGGCACCCGCAGCCGACCAGCAGCTCGCCGGGGGCGGGCGCGCTCGGCACCTCCTCGACCAGCCGGGCGCCCAGACCGGCGTCGCGGAGCACCTCGACGGCCCGCTCGGCGGGGCCGTGCCCCTCGAAGACCAGCGCGATCGACCAGCCCTCGCCGGCCCAGCGCTTGACGTCGTCGACCACCCGGGAGGTCTCGCCGTGGTAGAGCGGAGCGGGCTGCGCGGCCAGGCTCACCGCGATCGCGTCGTCGGGCGTGACGTCCACCTCGGCGGGCTCGTCCTCCCAGGGCTGCCGCACCGTCGCGGTGGCGCCGGCCTCGCCCAGCCCGAACGGGGCGAGGGTCCACCAGGGCTGGCGCAGCGTGCGGGCCGCCGCGCGTACCTCGGCCAGGGTCTTGAAGGCGGCGGCGCCGAGGTCGACCGGGGCCTGACCGCCGGTGGCGGCCGCGGCCCAGCTGGCCTGGAGGAACTCGTCCGAGGTACGGACCAGGTCGTGCGCCCGGGTGCGGATCCGCTCCGGGTCGCAGAGCAGTACGTGGGTGCCGGCCGGCATGCAGTCCAGCAGCAGCTCCAGGCTCTCGTTGCCGAGCAGCGCCGGGACCAGCGACTCCATCCCCTCGACCGGGATGCCCTCGGCCAGCTTGTCGAGGATCTCGGCCAGCTCCGGGTGCTCCCCGGCCAGGGCGGCGGCCCGCTCCCGCACCGCCGGGGTGAGCAGCAGCTCCCGGCAGGGCGGCGCCCAGAGCTGCGGGACGCCTTCGATGGTGCGCTGGTCGGCCACGGCGAAGGTGCGGATCTCCTCCACCTCGTCGCCCCAGAACTCGACCCGGGACGGGTGCTCGTCGGTGGGTGGGAAGACGTCCAGGATGCCGCCGCGCACGGCGAACTCGCCGCGCTTGGTGACCAGGTCGACCCGCGCGTACGCCATGTCGGTGAGCCGGCGGGCGACCTCTTCCAGGTCGGCCTCGTCGCCGGCGGAGAGCTGCACCGGTTCGAGGTCGCCGAGCCCCTTGAGCTGCGGTTGCAGCAGCGACCGCACCGGCGCGACGACCACCCGCAGCGGGCCGGTGCGGCCGTGCGCGTCGGCCGACTGCGGGTGCGCCAACCGGCGCAGCACCGCCAACCGGCGGCCGACGGTGTCGGATCGCGGCGAGAGCCGCTCGTGCGGCAGCGTCTCCCAGGACGGGAAGACCGCCACCTGCTCGGGCGGGAGCAGGCTGCCCAGCGCCGAGGCCAGGTCGTCGGCCTCGCGGGTGGTGGCGGTCACGGCGAGCACGGGACGCCCGGCCCCACCGGCCGGTTCGTCGGCCGCGACGGCGGCGACGGCGAACGGGCGCAGGGCGGCCGGGGCGGTGAGATCGAGGCCGTCGACCTGGGCGGCACCGGAGCGCGCCAGGTCACGCGCCCGGGCCAGCCCGGGGTCGGCCAGGGCGGCGGAGAAGAGTCCGGTGAGCATCTGTGATCACTTCCAGGAAATCGACGCACGGCGACGGCCCCGCGTCCAGCCGGACGGGGGGTGCACCCGTCGAGACTATCCCGCCCCGCAGACAATCCGGGCGGACCCGCGAGGCCCGGGCCGGCCGGCGCCCCCATGGGCACGAATTCTCGGAAAGAGGGGCCTTTCCCGCGGGAAAGGCCCCTCTTTCTCGGAAAGCGCGCGGGCCCCGGGCGGGCGTTAGGGGATCTTGACGGGGGTGGGC